>CAZESW010000136.1:0-5010 GCA_964514795.1 uncultured Alistipes sp. | reverse complement strand
GCCTTAATCCTTAAAGTCCTTAAAGTCTTTAAGGTCGTTAAAGACTTGGGTTAAAACAATTCCAGCTGGTCGATTTCGTGGTTGAACGACAGGCGGTGGTGCCGCGAAAGGCCGTGTTCGCGGACGGCGAGCCGGGGTTCGCGGGTCGGATAACCCTTGTTGCGCGACCAACCGTACATAGGATATTCGGCGTCGATTTTCTTCATATATTCGTCGCGGAACGTCTTCGCCAGCACCGACGCGGCGGCGATGTCGGCATATTTGCCATCGCCCTTGACGATGCAGCGGTAAGGGATGTCGAGCGTCGTGCGGAAGCGGTTGCCGTCGATGGCGAGAAACTGCGGATGCGGGTCGAGCCGTGCCGCAGCGAGCGACATGCCCTCGAACGAGGCGTTCAGGATATTGATTTCGTCGATACGTTCGGCGGAGACCGCCTCCACGGCCCATGCGACAGCCTCGCGACAGATTATCTCGCGCAGCAAATCGCGGTTGCGCTCGGTCATCTGCTTCGAATCGTTGAGCAGCGGATGGCTGAAATCGGGCGGCAGAATCACCGCCGCAGCGAATACCGGACCGGCCAGGCATCCGCGGCCCGCTTCGTCGCATCCGGCCTCGAGCAAATCTTTCTGGTACGAATTTTCCAACATAGTAGACAAAATTACAACTTTTTTCGCAAAAAAGCGTAACTTTGCCTTATGCGAATCAATTCGATAACCCGCCAGTCGGGCATGCTCGCCACGCTGTTGCTGTTGCTGACAGCCACAGCCGAATACCTGCGCATGATGCTGGCGACGCCGCACGCAATGGAGGTTGCGGGCTGCGTGGCTTCGCAATCGTGGATATGGTCGGCAGTTTCGGTTATCGTGCTCGCCGTGACGGGCATAATCGTCGGCAGAACAGCGACCAAATCGGGTGTATTCCGCAATTTCTGCACGTTGCCGATTCCGATATTCGGCATCGTCGCCTGCGGAATATTCGTTTCGCCCGACATGTACGCCTCGTCGGTCGCCGCCTTGTGCGTGGCAGGCGGATTGTTGCTCTTCATCCGGACTCTGTCGCGGCCCGAGGAAAAAGACCCTGTATTTTTCGGGTCGATGCTGTTCGGAATAGCACCGCTCATTTATACTCCGTGCATAGTTTTCGCGGCACTGCTGCCGTTCATGGCGCTGATTTCGTTCCAGTCGTGGCGCAAAATCATAATCGCCGCAATCGGTTATCTGCTGCCTTTCGCCGCGGTATCCTACGTCGGCTGGTACTTCGGAGGCGGCATAGGCGACACGGCGGACGCAATCGCCGAGTGGTTCGAGCCGCTGCGATATGCGACGACGCACTATCACATGCACGAAAGATTTCCGGTAATGGCAACGGCGGTAGGAGCCGTCGTACTGCTTCTGATAGTCGCCGGAGCGATACTGCGGCGAATGGACAGCGGCAACACGCTCGTCAAGGTCGAGAAATCGACCCACATAATTTCCGCCGTACTGGTTCTCGCCGCGGCGGCATTCGCCATACCGCGATGCACGGTGGCGATACTGCCAGTAGTCGCAGTGCCAGCAGCGATACTCGCCGCAGCGACACTCGACCGCATAAAGGTCGCGACAGCCACCGTCATTTACTGGATTCTGCTGCTGCTCACGGCAGTACATCTGTTCATCATATAATAAATTCGGTTCGATAAATGTGCTAAAAAGTCATGTTTTCGCAAATTCCGTCGCCGTTGTTACAATATTTTATTGTAACATTGATAATTTTATTGTATAAATAATACAATCATTATGGCTACTACCCCGAAAACCAACGATTGCCGGTCGCAGGAGGCCGTCAAGAGGATGAGCGCGCTGCCGTTCGTCGAGAATCCCATCGGACAGAAATTTACGGTCGCCTACATCGTTCATGGCGTCAAGCATGTACGGTGCGGCAGCATCCATCGCAGTTTTTCGGGCGGCGACACGCTATGCATGGCAGTCGGCACATTCGAGATAGAGAATATACCCGACGCCAACGGCATATATGAGGAGATTGCGGTCGGTTATCCGGCGGCGGAGTTGCAGTCCATAATCTCGCGGATGCATCTGCTGCACGACATCGCAATCGACGGCACGGCAAATGTCAAGGGACTGAAACGCTGCTGCGGGTGCAGAGCCGGGAGTGCGACGGCATCGGTCTTCCTCGAAATCGGGAGCGACATCGACAACGGAACGGCAGACAGGCATCTGGCGGTCAGAAAGAGCGACCTGATATACTCGCTTATGACACATGCCGACGAGGATATGGTGAACTGCATACTCGCCAACATGGACCCCCGTAAGGAGGCATTCGTATGCACGGTGTACAGGCATATATTCAAGCACTGTACGCTCAAAACGCTCGCCGAGAAATGCAACTGCTCCTTATCGACGTTCAAAGATAATTTCAACCGGATTTTCGACGATTCGCCGCACCGGTGGATAACGGAACAGCGCATAAGGCGGGCATGTTTTCTGCTGCTCACCACCGACCGCAGCATCGAAAGTATCGGCAGCGAATGCGTGTACGCGAACGAATCGCATTTCATAAAGGAGTTCAAAAAGCGGCGCCACATTACGCCCATGCAATATCGCCGCAGGATGCGCGTCCTTGTTCTGGCGGAGCAGGAGTAAGGCAGGAGCGGAGCAGGGAAAGGAGCTGTGGAAGGGAAGCGGCGGGGGAAGGGAAGCGGCGGGGGAAGGGAAGCGGCGGCAGGCAATACACATGCCGAAGCCTTAAAGTCCTTAAAGTCTTTAAAGTCATTAGGGAAAAGCTCCCCAGAAAGCCCCCTGCCGACCTTAAAAGCGGCGATTTCTCGCCGCCGCGACCTTATAGCCGACGACAAATGTCGTCGGCGTGACCCCAATGACCTTAAACAACCGGCACGCGACAACCAAAAACCGCCCTGCCGACCTTAAAGACTTTAAAGCGGGCTTTGCCCGCGTGACCTTAAAGACCTTAAAAAAGCCGGCACGCAACAACCCTTACCCCCCCCAAAAAAAAGCAAAGGTGCGTCAGAACGGGCAAGATGCAAGGCGTTGAGATTTTCGGCGAGGTCATTTACGATAAGTAAACTCCCTCGCCGAAAAATCGAAAACAACGCAGCAGGTTGTCCGTTATCACGCACCGTAAAAACCGAACCGGCGGGACCCACAAAGAGTTCCGCCGGTATCGGTTTATAACGTCGGGGTGTCGATTAGTAGCTCAACACCTTCGAAGACGCATAAGAGATTTTGAGGGCGTTCGCACGACGCAACTCCTGTTTAACGTCGGCTACGATACCCATCTTGGTGTTGCCGTCGGCTTTCAGACAGATAGTCATCTGGCTGCGGTCGGCCTCACTGAGTTTGTCGCGCTCGCCAGCAACGAAATCAAGGATATCCTTGGTCGTCTTGTACGAGTCGTTAAGCTGAATCTTCGGCGCAGTACCGAACTTAGCCTGCATGGCGAGTGTAGGTACACCGACATGGATATAACTTACGAGCGACTTCTTTTCGAGTTTCTGAACCTCGGTGGCATCCGGCAGCTTATAGCGCACCAGCAGTTCCTGGTCACGCATAGTGGTCGATACCATGAAGAAGAACAGAATCATGAAAATCACGTCCGGAAGCGATGCGGTCGAGATCGGCGGCAGACCTTTGCCGCCCTTCTTTTTCATTACTGCCATACTACTTCGTCATTTTACGCGGTTCTGCCTCCGAAATCTTCATCGGCACAGCCGTAGTGATTACTTTACGTTGGTCTTCCTGCAAGTCCATGAATTTCTTGCCGAACTTGCTCATCGCAACTTCGTCGCGGACTTCGTTGAATGCACGTGTAAGTTCGTTCTGCACACGGATATAGACCTGATAGCCCGTATCGCGCGTATTTTGCAGCGAAATCACACCCTGACTCACCGGATAAACCCATTTCTGTCCGTCAGGCAGTTCCAGTTCCTTGTCCTCCTTCTCCGGCAGATTTTCATCGTTGTACGGATTGAGGATGAACTCTTTGGCCTTGTCCTTCAACTGTCGGATATCTATCAGCTGACCGCCCGCCATGATATTACCGCTACCCGAAACGAATACCAAGAGGAGGTTGCGCTCCTTGACCTTGATATCCTCCTGTTTAACATTCGGGTCGGGCATAGGTGGCAGCACGCGCACCAAACCCGTATCGCCGTTCATGGTAGTTGCGACCAGAAAGAAGATGAGCAGCAAGAAGGCGATGTCGGCCATCGAACCGGCATTAATCTCCTGTACCTTTCTTTTGTTTTCTGGCATAAAGTCTATCCTTTCTATTTAATTGCGTTGCGAATCTCCGAGAAAATAGCGGCGATAACGGTCGCAACAAATGCTACATAGGTTACGACGATGCTCGACTCGGTAACTACGAGTTCGAACGGATCGTCGAATACGCCTCCGGCGGAGTTCGTAATCGCAAGACCCGAATTGCTCATCGCATAAGCGATTGCAGCACCTACGATGACAACGATAAGAGCCACCGACGCAAGGGTCTTCTTGATTCCTGCCGGATTCTTAACCATGCCCTTAACGGCGCAGTAAACAACCGACAGCGCAGCACCTACCAAGAGGATGTAACCCCAGATGAGGTTCAGGCTGACTGCCGTGTTGAGCGCGCTCTGGTCGCCGCTGACTGCGATGGCGTAAACCACCAGCGCAACGGTAACGACCATAAGGACAACCAGCAAAATATTCAATATCTTTTTCATAAATTTTCGTTTGTACGAGTGTTGATTAGGTTCTGATTATTTCTTGTAAACGGTAAGCATGTCCATCAGAATGATAGAAGCATCCTCCATTTCGTTTACGATGCTGTCAATCTTAGCGATGATGTAGTTGTAGAACAACTGCAAGATGACAGCGGCAATCAGACCCATCAACGTGGTAAGGAGAGCGACCTTGATACCGCCTGCAACGAGCGTCGGGGAGATATCGCCGGCAGCCTGGATTGCGTCGAACGCACCGATCATACCGACAACGGTACCCATAAATCCCAACATCG
>CAZESW010000135.1:0-5096 GCA_964514795.1 uncultured Alistipes sp. | reverse complement strand
AACTCCTTCCAGATAAACACGCCCCATATAGCGGCAATCATCGGCGCACCCTGACCGAGAGCGTAGGAGATTGCGGCACCAGCCTTACCTGCGGCGATGTAACTGAACGCCGTACCGAGACACCATATCGCTCCTCCGAGCATTCCGACCGAGTGAGCGGAGAGTTTGCCTGCGAAATAGTCGCCGTAGCCTACCGGCTCACCGATGAACGGACGGCGCATGACGAGCGTATTGAACACGAAGTTGGAGAGCAGCACGCCTATCGAGAATACGAATATCGCCGAATAAGGAGTAAGCATGCCCGAAGTCGGATGTTCGAAATTGTCGATGTCCATTGCGACTGCCACGAAGCGGTAGAAGAACGACATAAGCACGCCCGCGATAACGGCGAGCACCAGACCCTTGCGGTTGCTTGCGCTCTTGTTGCCGCTGCTGACACGGCCCGAAGCGATACCGTTGCAGATGATTGCGACAACGATAAGCGCAACGCCGAGGAACAGGATAACCGGGTCGCCCTTCGGTGCGCCCAGATAATTTATCAGTACGCCGAGTACGAGAGCGAGTCCTACTCCGAGCGGGAATGCCACGGCAAGACCGGCAAGCGAAACCGAAGCCGAAAGCAGGATGTTCGAGGCATTGAATATCACTCCTCCGATGATGACGCTGCCGATATTCGCCCACGACGCCTGCCCGAGGTCTTCAACGAACGGACGGCCAAGCGAACCGCAGCTGCCCATAGTCAGTCCGAGAAGCGCCGAGAACAGCACCATTCCTATCACATAGTCCCAATAGAAGAGTTCATATCTCCAACTCTTCGATGCGAGTTTCTGCGTATTTCCCCACGAGCCCCAGCAAAGCATCGTCACGAAGCAGAATACGACTGCCAAAGCGTAACTGTCTACGATAAACATAATTTCAAGTTTTTATCAGGTTAGTTTTAAGTTTATTTTTTATTTCACACCTATATATTATAGTGCCGCCGCATATTCCGCCACCGCGAAATTCTCCACCTCGTCGCGGGTAGGCAGCGACGGCTGGGCACCCGCACGGGTAACCGAAATAGCCGACGCTTTCGTAGCGAACTCGGCCGCCTCGCAGATGGTTTTACCCTCCGACAGCGCGACACACAACGCGCCGTTGTAGGTATCGCCCGCAGCAGTAGTATCGACCGCCTTCACACGATGCGCAGGTATCAGCGCACGTTCCGTCGCACTCTTGTAGAGCGAGCCTTTGCTGCCCAGAGTCACGATTACATTCTGCACACCCTTCGCGATAAGCATCTCGGCCGCGGCCTCCGCCTGTTCGCAATTCTCGACCGCGACACCGGCGACGATTCCGCACTCGGTTTCGTTCGGCGTCAGCAGATAACATTTAGCGAGAAGTCCGTCGCTCAGTTTCGCTGCCGGAGCAGGATTGAGAACGACCTTGACACCCGCTTCGAAAGCGATTGCCGCCGCATGTTCGATAACCGGCATCGGCACTTCCAGCTGCATCAGCAGATAATCGGCGCTCTCGATATGCTCACGCATCGAATCGACATCGGCGACCGTCAGTTTATTGTTGGCGCCTCCGGCAACGACGATGCTGTTCTCGCCGGCGGCGTCCACCGTAATCAGAGCCACGCCAGACGGCGCATCACCGTCGCGGAGAATCGTCGAGGTATCGATACCCTCGGCGGCATACTGCCCGACAGCGCGGTCGCCGAACATATCGCATCCGACTTTTGCGATAAATCTTACCGGCGAACCCAAACGCGCTATCGCCACAGCCTGATTGGCACCCTTGCCGCCTGCCGCCATCATAAAATCGCCTCCGAGAAGCGTTTCTCCAGGACGCGGCATACGCGTCGAACGGATTACCAAATCTGTATTTGAACTACCTAAAACGACTATTTTACACATTTTGCGCACTAAATTTCAATTTTATTTTTGTTTCAAAGCCGTTTGCATTTGCGCAAACGTTTGTGCAAATATATTCTTTTTTTCTTAAACCGCAAAGAAATTATATATTTTTTCAACGAAAATATTATCTTTGCATGAGAAACGATTCGAACATGGAAAAAAGCACACTCATAAGTCTTTCGCAGCGCACGGGATTCTCGGTATCGACCATTTCGCGGGCTCTGAACGGGCAGGCTGCGAAATACCGCATCAGTCCCGAAACCGTCGCCATAATCAAGGCGGAGGCGGACCGTTGCGGATATACGCCCAGCATCATCGCAAAGAGTTTGCGCACGAAAAGCACTCACACGATAGGTCTGATTATTCCGTGTATCGAAAACCCATATTTCGCCATGATAGCCTCAGTCGTAACTGCGGAGGCTAAACGCATGGGCTACACCATCATAATCGTCGATTCGACCGAGAACGAAACGGACGAACAGGACGGAATACGGTCGCTCGTGTCGCGCAAGGTGGACGGCATAATCGCCGTTCCGTGCGGCAACGACCCGTCGAAACTCGAATCCATAAGCACCTCCACTCCGGTAGTACTTATCGACCGCTACTACGAGGATTCGGAACTGCCCTACGTTTGCAGCGACAACTACGGCGGCAGCGTCGAAGCAGTCAATTATCTGATAGCCAACGGACACCGCAACATATTGTGCATTCAGGGAAACCTCCACACCTCGCCGACCCGTCATCGCGTGAAGGGTTATATCGACGCGATGCAGGCCGCCGGACTCGCCGATTGCGCCAACGTTTGCGGTAACAGTTTCTCAATCGACAACGGCTATCTCGAAACCAAACTCGCCCTCAACTCGACCAACCCGCCGACGGCGGTATTCGCACTCAGCAATACGATTCTGCTCGGTGCGATAAAGGCGATTCGCGAGTCGCAACTGCGTATTCCGCAGGACATTTCGGTGATTTCATTCGACCACTCGATACAACTCGACTTCATCGACCCGCCCGTTACGCACATCAGCCAGCCGATAACCAATATCGGCACTCTCGCGATAAAAATTCTGATGCAGGAAATATCGAACCGTTCGCAGAAATCGGCACAGATAAAACTGCCAGTCAAAATGGTAATCCGCGACTCCGTCTGCAACCTCCTGCAACCGAAGGAGCAGTAAAAGGGTTGCGGGTTCTTAAAGACTTGGGTGTTTTTAGTTTTTTTAAGGTCCTTAGAAACCTTAGGGACCCTAAGGACTACAATGATTTCTCCGCGACACGAATGAAAAAGCGACCGAAAAATTCGGTCGCTCGCGTAAAAACCTATCCCTCACCACCAAAAAGCAATGGGATAAGTTGTGGGAATTACTAATATCCGCTGTCCTGCTCGATGCCGAACGATTCTATTTGCATCGTGTCGCATGTTAAAAATCCGAGAGCAGGAGTTCGCATTCCGGTCATTGACACTTCGTAAATCGGCATATCATTAACCGAAATACCGTATTTGCCGCCATAATACTTAATTTCGAGATTCAATCTTGCATTTTTGCACTCTTTCAACTTGATATCCGCCATCTCTACGTCCGGTAACTTTGAGAATTTTCCGGTTGGAAACATAACGAGCATCCCAAGCAACATCTTGCTGAACATCGGGTCTTCTTTGTCGAAACTTGGGAACTTAACCAATCCGAATTTTTGCGACGAAAAGAGCAACAGTATTGTATTTCCATTCTCCGCTTCGTCGAAAAATATACCGAACGACGTCTTCTTATCCAACTTCGGCAACACAACCGTACTACGAAGCGTGAAATCGAGAGCGGGATTGACAGGAAACGTTACGCTCGTATAAGCCGGCGATATTATATTTTTCGATTTGAGTTCAAATCGATCGCCCTGCTGTTTGGCATAACTTTTTTTGGAAGAGTACTCGTACCACTGCAAACCCGACGTTCCGTCGAATTTCTCCGTGATGTTTGTCTGTGCCGATACTGCTGCCGTGCAGAGTATGCCGAGCAATAAAACAATGATTCGTTTCATGGCGTTTAATTACCTCCGATACGGGTCTGCATCTCGTTAATAAGCGATTCGTATTTCTTTAACACGCGCGACCAAGGTTTGTATGCCTGTTCGCCGGCATGTAGCGGAGCGAACTCCGACGTGATGCGAATCTGATACGCCAGACCTTCGCTTATAGCCTGCTTGATTTGTACGCGAGTGCGAACCTTTATCTCCGCCATAGGGAATGTTTCGGTAACCCACGTCGTATTCATATAGCCCGAAGATTTGTCGGATGTCTGCATTTCGTCGAAATAGTTCAGCATAACCTGCGACAGAAGTTTCCATGCCTGATCCTCATTTACTCCGTCGCGAACGTTTATGGTGAAGTATTTGTTTGCGAGATTCGAGGCGACCGAACCTTCCAGCGAATCGTCATTGCGAAGTGCGACGGTGATTGCATTGCGTGTGTCCGTCTTAAAAACCTTAACGACTTTGGTTACATAACCGGGAGCTTCGACTTTGACAACGAACAAATCGTCGCGGCTGCCGAATTTCAGAAAGTAGTTGCCGTCGGCAACATAGCTTCCATCGACATAAATTTTTGCATCGGCTGGCTGCGTGATGATTTTTTTGTTTTTCGCCGACGCTTCGGTCGTACCGAATACGGCAACAATCGCCAACAGTGCGGTTGTCAGATAAAACAGTTTTTTCATAATTAGAAATTTAGTTAGTTAAACATTTATTATTGCATTTCATAATGCCACTGCCCGAGACGGCAACTGTTTAACTGAAAAGAAAAACGTGAATCACGCTTAACACTGAAGGTACGACCAAGCACCTGTACACATAAGCATAACTCACGCCAACCGGCGAGAGCATTTATAATGCCTATTGCTTGTGTACTTGAATAAATTGGTCGTTTTTCAGTATCGCAACAGCCTAAATGCCATCAAAAAGCACATAGCCTATTCGACTATGCGTTGCAAATATACGAATAAGTGATTGTAATGCCAAATTTATTTGCAATTTGCCAAGCGGAAATTTAAACTCTTGTTTGCAAAAAAAGCCCCACCCTTTGACAAAGGGAGGGGAATGGGGAGGGAATGTCAATACGAATTGCGGATAATCCGCACGAAAACAGGGGACGACAATTCGTCCCCTGTTTTCATGTGCGGATAAAGGGACTCGAACCCCCACGCC
>CAZESW010000134.1:0-5099 GCA_964514795.1 uncultured Alistipes sp. | reverse complement strand
CACCTTGCCGTCGTAGAGTTTCGCAACGTCGTTGGAGGTGATGTGCTGCAAGAATTCGAGCGCGCGTTCGCCCTTGACCCATATTTCGCCCATGTGGCTGACGTCGAACACGCCGGCCTTCCCGCGCACGGTCATGTGCTCGTCGTTGATGCCCGTAAATTCGATAGGCATGTTGTATCCCGCGAATTCGGCCATTTTAGCGCCGTTCGCGATGTGGTATTCGGTAAATGGTGTCGTTTTCATATTTGAGAGAGATTTTTTAGGTCTGTCGTTATTTGCGGGTTATTCGCGGCGGCGCACTCCGATGCGCGGGCAGCGGTGGAACTCTTTGGTGCGGTCGAACAGATAGCGGTATGTCGTGTGCATCTTGTGACGGGTGGCGCATACATATCGCTCTATCATGCGGTTCATAACCGGATTGAAATCGCCTATCCACGCGAACTCTATCGTCTTGTAGTGGTTACGGTCGGAACGGATATAGGTTTCGAGGATGTGGCGCATCATGCCCGACTCGATGCCCTTGCCCTGGAACTCCGGCGTGATGCCGAAAATGATGCCGAAAATACGGTCGCAACGTTTCAGTTTCAGGTCTATCATCAGGCGTATCTTGTTGATAAGATTCAGTTTGCCGTTGAACTTGCCGATTATGCGGTTTAGGTCGGGCACCATGACGAAGAATCCTATCGGCTCGTCGTTGAAATAGGCGAAAAATATGATGTTCGGGTCGATTATCGGTTTGAGCGCACGCAGCATCTCCTGCGCCTCCTCCCTGTCCATCGGCTTTACACCCGTGAATAGCGACCACGCCTTGTTATAGATTATGCGCAGATTCTCCGCCGCCTCTTCGAGGTCGGTATTGCGGATGTCCTCGAAACGGTAACCCGGAGTGGACATCACGCGCTTCGCCTTTTCGAGCACCACGTCGTTCAGACTATCGTCGTAGACGCGCCACAGATAGGTGTTCTGGTTGAAGTAGTTGCAGAATCCGTAGTTCTCGAACAACTCCTTGTAGTAAGGCGGATTGTACGGGTTGGCATACAGCGGCTGGAACTCGTAGCCCTGCACGAGCAGCCCCCACCATGCGTCGCGCGAACCGAAATTGATAGGACCGTCCATCGCCTCCATTCCGCGGCTTGCGAGCCACAGACGGGCTGCGTCGAACAGCATGTTCGCCAGATTTTGGTCGTTCACGCACTCGAAGAATCCGCAGCCTCCCGTCGGCTGGTCGTTCAGTGCCGCCATGTCGCGGTTGTAGAACGCCGCGATTCGTCCCGCCGTTTCGCCAGTCGCCGTGTCGAATGCCGTCCAGCGAATCGCTTCGCCGCCGTGGAACATTTCGTTGCGCTTCGGGTCGAAGATTTTCAGTATGTCGTCGTCGAGCGGGCATACCCAGTTGCGGTTGCCCTTGTAGATGCGGCGGTCGGCATGGAGCCATATCTGCTCGTCAGCCTTCGTAACTACCTCTTTAATAATGTACTTGCTCATATCCTGATGTTTTTTGTTGTCCGTTAAATTGTCTTCGCGTAGAGGTCGTAATCCTCTGCCGCCGTGATTCGCACGTCGTAGAACCGTCCGCGGATAAGTCGCCGTCCTGCCGCTTCGATTAGTATCTCCTGGTCTACCTCCGGCGAGTCGTATTGCGAACGTCCGACGTAATATTCGCCCTGCCGGCAGTCGATTATCACCCGTTCGGTGCGACCTGTGCGGCGGAGATTGTTTTCGAGCGATATTTCGTTCTGTATGCGCATTATCTCCTCGGCGCGATACTCCTTGACGCGCTGCGGAACGTTGTCTTCGAGATTGTTGGCCGAGAACGTTCCCTCCTCCTCCGAATAAGGGAATACGCCGAGGCGGTCGAAGCGCATTTCGCGGACAAACTGTTTCAGTTCCTCGAAATCCTCCGCACTCTCGTTCGGATAGCCTACGAGCAGGGTGGTGCGTATCGCGATGTCGGGAATGGCCTTGCGCAGTTTGTCGAGCAGGGCGTATGCCTCCGCCTTGGTGTGGCGGCGGTGCATCAATGACAGCTGGTTGTCGCTGATATGCTGCAACGGAATGTCGAGATACTTGCATATCTTCGGTTCGCGGGCCATAACCTCGATTACGTCGTCCGGAAAATCGGTAGGGTAGGCATAGTGCAGACGTATCCACTCTATGCCGTCGATGCGGCACAACGCTTTGAGCAGTTCGGCGAGCCGCCGTCTGCCGTAGAGGTCCATGCCGTAGTATGTCGTGTCCTGCGCGATAACCATCAGCTCCCTGACGCCCGACGCCGCCAGTCGCTGCGCCTCCGTGAGAATATCCTCGAACGGAACGGATATGTGCTTTCCGCGAATCAGCGGAATCGCGCAATAACCGCAACGCCAGTTGCAGCCCTCCGAAATTTTCAGATATGCGTAGTGCTTCGGAGTCGAGAGCGTTCGTTCCGTGCGGCAGTCGCTGCGGTACTCCGCACCGAGCGTCCGCACGATGCCTTCCCAGTCCTTGACGCCGAAATAGCGGTCCACCTCCGGAATCTCCGTGCGCAGTTCGTCGGCATAGCGTTCGCTCAGGCAGCCTATGACGAACAACTCCTCGATGCGTCCCGCCTGTTTGGCTGCGACGGCTCGCAGAATGGTGTCGATGCTCTCCTGCTTGGCATCGCCGATGAAGCCGCAGGTGTTTATCACGACGACTTTCGCATCGGTGCGGTCGCTGTCGAAGACGACTTCGTACCCCGACGCGGCGAGCTGCGCCGACAGATGCTCGGAATCGACGCGGTTTTTGGCGCATCCGAGCGTTATGACGTTTATTTTCTTCATTTACTTTCGTTTATTCTCCGAACAGTGCCTTGACGAATTCGCGGCGGTCGAATACCCGCAGCTGGTCGATTCCCTCGCCGATGCCGATATAGCGCACCGGAACATGGAAACGGTCGCTGATGCCTATCACCACGCCGCCCTTTGCCGTGCCGTCGAGTTTGGTTATGGCGAGCGACGTCACCTTCGTAGCCTGCGTGAACTGCTTCGCCTGTTCGAAGGCGTTCTGTCCCGTCGAGCCGTCGAGCACGAGCATGACTTCGTGCGGAGCGTCGGGAATAACCTTCGACATGACGTTGCGTATCTTCGTCAGCTCGTTCATCAGTCCTATCTTGTTGTGCAGCCGTCCCGCCGTGTCGATAAGCACGACATCCGCCTTGTTGGCGACAGCCGAACGCAGCGTGTCGAAAGCCACCGACGCAGGGTCGGAACCCATCTCCTGACGAATCATCGTCGCACCGGCACGCTCCGCCCATACGCCCAGCTGGTCGATTGCGGCGGCCCGGAATGTGTCGGCGGCACCGATATATACCTTCTTGCCCGCCTTGGTGAGCTGTGCCGCGAGTTTGCCTATCGTCGTCGTCTTGCCCGCACCGTTCACGCCTACGACCATGACGACGTAAGGTTCGCCCTCGCGTACATCAAGCCCGAAATTATCGGCGGAACCCTCCGCCTCCTCCATCAGACGGGCGATTTCGTCGTGCAGAATCGACTGCAACTCCTGCGAATTCACATATTTGTCGCGGGCCACGCGCTCCTCGATGCGTTCGATGATTTTCACTGTCGTCTCGACACCGACATCGGACGTGATGAGCACCTCCTCCAAGTCGTCCAGCACGTCGGCATCGACCGTCGAGCGACCAGCGATAGCCCTCGTAAGTTTCGAGAACAGACCCTGTTTAGTCTTTTCAAGACCATCGTTCAGTTCCTTCTGCTTGTCAGGCTGCGGCTCGGTCGCGCTTTTGCTTTTGAATATGTCGAATAATCCCATAAGACAATATTGTTTCTTTGTGACGGTTTATCTATGCAATACACGAAGCAAATATACGAATAAGCGAGCAAAATCAAAAATTTGCTTTTGCTTTTTCTTCATGTTACCTATTCCCCTAAATCCCCCTTTACAGAAAGGGGAATTTATTTTCCCAAATTTATTCGTATATTTGCGTAAAATATAAACGACGATGAAACGAACGATTACGATATTGGTGGCCGCAGTTCTGGTTGCTGTTTCCGCACAGGCGCAGGATTTGCTGGTCAAACGCGACGGCACGTCGGTGCGCGTAAAGGTGCTGGAAATTTCGAAAAAGAAGGTGAAATACGTCCGCTTCAAGACCGAAGCGCCGGTATACACGATTCCAGTCAGCGACATCGACTATATCGAGTATCCCGACGGCGACCGCGATACGTTCGGTGTTAAGCCGGTCGATACGGCGGCCGAAAAGGCGGAGATGCAGAAATGGCACGGCCCGGCGAAACCGCCCGTTGCGCTCGATGCCATGCAGAATGCGGCGGCCGAAAATCTGCCGCAGTACAGTGCCGGCGACATCTACTCCCGCGACGGGGTTGCGGGTCTGGTCGTCATCACGACCGACAATGGCACTCACGGAGTGGTAATGTCGCTCGACGAAACGTGTTTGGAGTGGTGCTCGCTGCCTCGTCGCGACCTGAAAAAGACTGGTGCGGACGACCAGACGGACGGTGCCGAGAATATGCGCAAGATGGAGGAGTATATCGCTGCGAACGGTTTGTCGTGGAGCGACTTTCCAGCTTTCGAGTGGTGTCTTTCGAAGGGCGACGGCTGGTATCTGCCGTCGATAAACGAGGTATGGCTGCTCGGCACGGTCTATAACGGCGGTTCGCGTGTGGCTACCAAAAAGAAGGTGCGCAAGTATATCAACGACGTATTGCGCGAGAACGGCGGCAAGCCGCTCAACAATCTGATGTTCTATCTGTCGTCCACCGAATCGACGGACAAATATTCGTTCTACTCCCACATGAACGGTGAGAAACCCTACACGAACGACTGCGGCAAGGGTGACAAACTGTTTGTCCGCGCATTCCACAAGTTTTAGGGAAAGCAGGTTTTTGATAGGTGTTTTAAGGACCTTAAAGACCTTAGAGCCGTTAAGGGCTTTTTTGCATCCTGCTACCGCAAAAAAGTAGTGCCGCACGACTCAGTCATGCGGCACTGTCTTTCCGAGAACAGCAGATACTACTTGTTCTTCTTATCGTAACGTTTTGCGTAACGGCTCATAAACTTATCGACGCGACCGGCGGTATCCACCAACTTCATCTTGCCCG
>CAZESW010000133.1:0-5156 GCA_964514795.1 uncultured Alistipes sp. | reverse complement strand
GACAGACGGTTCAAGAAAGCCGAATTCCGTCTGTGGCTCAACAAAATATATCCGTTCGCGACCGAGCAGGCAGCCGTTGCGGGTTACCGTATCGCCAAGGTGCTCAACGGTCTGTTCGACGACAACGAATCCGCCGTTGCGGTAAAATAACCGCCGACGGCACAATCGGGAATCGCCATGAAACGCATTCTACAAACCCTGTTAATCGCAGTCGCAGCGACGGCAATCCATGCGGAAGCATCCGCATGGGGTCGCGAGGGACACGCCTCGATAGCCTACATCGCCGAACTGAATCTCACTCCGCGGGCGAAAGCGAACATCGAAAAGTGCATCGACGGACACTCCATCGTATACTATGCCTCGTGGCTCGACCAGCACCGCAGCGTCTACAAGGAGTGGGGCAACCGACGCCACACCTGCGATTTCAACTTCGAGAACGGCAAACCTGTCGGCAAACCGCTGCGCCAGATGCGCGAGTCGCTGCGTCTGCTCGCCGACTACGAGAACATGACCGACTCGGCACGCAAGTTCCATATCTACGCGCTCGTGCACACGATGGGCGACTTCCACTGCCCGGGACATATCCGGTTCCGCACTCCCGACGCCAAAACGGTGCTCCGCCATACGAAATACGACGTCCGCTACATGGACGAGAAGACGCCGCACAACTTCCATCATATCCTTGATGCGCTGGTACTCACCGACAATCACGCCGACTGGGGATATATGGACTTCGGGCATGCGCTCAACGACGGGCTGTCGCAGGAGAGCAAGGATGCGATTGTCGCCGGCACGCTCGAAGAGTGGCTGGAAGAGAGCGCCCACAGCGGAAAGGTGATATACGACCTCGTTCCGCAAAAGGAGAATGGCGCATCGTTCGACGAACTGTCGCATATCGACCGCGACCTGCTCAACGAACTGGGCGAACTCGCCAACTCACAGATATTGAAGGCAGGACTGCGTCTTGCAAAAGTCATAAACGATATTTTCGACAAATAAAACCATGAAAAAGATACTTACAATAATAGTTACGGTCGCGGCGGCAGCGGGCATTCACGCCGACGCATTCGCATGGGGTCGCGAGGGACACGCCTCGATAGCCTACATCGCCGAACTGAACCTTACGCCGCGCGCCAAGGAGAACATCGAAAAGTGCATCGACGGGCACTCCATCGTCTACTACGCTTCGTGGCTCGACTGCCACCGCAAGGAGTACAAGGTGTGGAACAAGCGCCGTCACACCTGCGATTTCGACCTCGCGACGAACAAGCCAATCGGCAAGCCGATAAGTCAGATGCGCGAAACGCTGCGTCTGCTCAAAGATTACGAGAATCTGACCGACTCGGCACGCAAGTTCCATATCTACACGCTCGTACACACGATGGGCGACTTCCACTGCCCGGGACACACCGAGTACCGCACTCCCGACTGCAAAACGATATTGTGCAATTCGTTCTACGATGTCCGCTATCTCGACGAGAAGAAACCCGTAGGCTACCACAAGATTTGGGATGCGCTGGTAATCACAGGCAACCACCCGGACTGGGGCTATCTGGACTACGGACATGCCCTCAACGACGGCATTTCGCAGGAACGCAAGGATGCAATCGTCGCCGGAACGCTCGAAGAGTGGCTGGAAGAGAGTGCTCGCGACAGCAAGTGCATATTCGACCGTGCTCCGAAAGCCGCCGAAGGTGCCGACGTGAAGGATATGGCGCATGTAGACCGCGACATGCTCAACGAGTTCGACGACCTCGCCTGCGACCAGATGCTCAAAGCGGGTCTGCGTCTTGCAAAAGTTCTGAACGACATTTTCGACAAATAACGGCAACTATGAAGAAAACCATTATTCTCTCGGCAGCACTCCTGCTCGCAGTGTGCTCCGTCGGCGAATGTTTCGCATGGGGACGGCTGGGCCACACCACGATAGCCGAAATCGCCGAACGGCATCTGACCCCGAAAGCGAAAGCCGAAATAGAACGCTACACCGGCGGCACCCCGCTGGCGCACTACGCCGTGTTCATGGACTCGGTCGTAAATCACCCAAAATACAAGAAGCCTCTGCGCGGCTGGCACGCCTCGATAGCCGATGTGGACTGCACCTCGCCGGCAATCGTCCGCAACCGTTATCGCGACGGCCGCGACGGCGTAACTGCGATGGAGTATTTCCGCGAGCGCATGGCACAGCGCGAGGAGTTGCAGTTGAGCGACTCGACGGTTCTCTGCGCAATCAAATGCATCGTCCATATCGTCGGCGACTTCCACTGTCCGGCGCACGTGCGTTATGTGGACTGCGCCAACGAGGGCGACATTCCGGTGACGTTCTTCGGCAAGAAGACCTATTCGCACCGCGTCTGGGATACTTTCGCAATCGTCCATGCCCACAAGGGGTGGAACTACAAGCAGTATGCCGACTACCTCGACACATGGTCGAAATCCGAAATCAAGAAATGCACGGCAGGATGGGCACAGGAGTGGTTCGAGGACGGAGCACGCGATGTCCGCGGCAGCATCTACTGGGTCGGTGAGGACGACAAACTGGGCGACGAATTTCAGGCGAAAGCCATTCCGCTCTGCGAGCAGCAGATGCGCAAAGCTGCATACCAGTTGGCAAAGGCTCTCAACACCATTTTCGGGAAATAGGGATTAAAGACATTAACGACCCTAAGGATTCCAAGGTCCCTAACAAACTACGGGGCAGTGTGATTACACTGCCCCGTAGTTTATAATTGCCGGTTATCGGTGCGTCGTCTGTCTGTAATCGGACGGTGTCCGTCCCGTTTCGCGGCGGAAGAAACGGGTGAAGAATGTCGCGCTGCGAAATCCGAGCCGTTCCGCTATCTCATAGACCGGAAGCGACGTATGGCGCAGCATCACCTGCGCACGGAGTATGCAGTAATCGTTTATCCACTCCATGACGCTGCGTCCGCTCTCCTTGCGGATTACGGCAGAGAGATGGTTGGGCGAGATGCACAGATGTTCGGCATAGGCTTTCACGGAACGCGGAAGCATCCCGCTCCGATGTGCATCCATAAAACTGCGGAAAATCTGTCGGCTGCGCGTCATATCTGCCGAGTCCGCCGAACCTTGACGGTCGTACAGCTGCCGTATATCGCCGAGCATCGCCGTTTGCAGATTCACGACGGTATCGTCGCCGTACGGTCTCTGGACGACCTCCCAGAGCAGATCGGCATAATGGCATATTCGGGTGAAATCCACTGGTTCCGGACGCAGATGCATGCATGCCGTTATCTCCACCGGATTATGGCTGAACGAGATTATTCCGCCGTCGAAATCCTCCGAAACGGTCGGAATGCTGATATAGTTGTGCTGCGGAATCAGCAGTATATCGCCACGCTTCACCCCGTAGGGAACGAGATTGATATCGAACGAAGCCTCACCCGCAGTTATCAGCACCACCCGTCCGAGTTCCACATATTGCGGCGAACGCACCATTTCCAGAATCGGCGTCGCACTGACGGAGTGCAGGCTGCGCAATATGGCCAAATCGCCCGACACATAAACATGCGGATTGCCGGCAGCATGTTTCATCAGGTCGTTAGGGTGCAAAGAGGGTGTTTTCCTGCGCATATCGGTACGGTTTGTTGTGCAAAGATACATATATCGGGCTTATAATACCGCAATTTATGCGAATTATCGTTGAAACAGTACATATTTTCATCGGAAAGGAGAATCGGCAAAGAGTCCCGACAATCTAACTTTGCAGTGAAATAACCAAAACCCAATACCGTTATGTGGAACTTTATCAAACACTACGCACTGGAAATCTACACCGTGATTTCCATGATGCTGCTGGCGTACGCCGCAATGTCGGGAGAATTGTCCGTCATACAGAAACTCGTTGTCATCGACACGCTTCTGTTCATACTCCATGAATGGGAGGAGGGGCACTACCCCGGCGGATTCGTCGATATGGTGGCGAATCTGGTTCAGGTGAATGTCAGCGATGAAATCAAGCGGGCGAGCCGAGTACCGGCAGGCATTCTGTTGCTGCTGCTCTCCGTACTGCCGTTCGTTTTCGACGACATACCGATGGTTACGATGGTCATCGCGACGTTCGGAATCATCGAAGGCACCGTTCACACCGTAGGCATACGCCTGTTCCGGAGAAAGCATTTCTATACGCCGGGCATGGTTACGGCATGGCTTGAATTTGCGGTGAGCATTCTGCTGATAGTCCACCTCGCAACCGGCAGCCTCGGACAATGGTACGACTATGTATTCGGGCCGGTAATCATGATTGTATGCTTCGGCTTGTTGCAAAAGACGATGACGCTCATGGTCGGAATCAATTACGGCGACATGCCGAAATACCTGAAACAGCAGTGGACAAAGCAATAATTTTAACGGACTTAACGACCTTAAAGGCCTTAGGGTCATTAAGGTACCTAACGAACTACGGGGCAGTGTGATTACACTGCCCCGTAGTTATAATTGTCTGCTATGGCATCGGTGCGTCAGAGCGGGTAAGATGCAAGGTGTTGAGATTTTCGGCAAGGGAGTTTACCTGAGCGTAAATGACCGAGCCGAAATCCCGAATGCAACACCGCAGGTTGCCTGCTCCACCCGAAACCGAGGTGCGTCAGAACGGGTAAGATGCAAGGCGCAGAGGGCAAGAACGAGGGAGTTTACTCGACGTAAATGACCGAGTTCGAGTCCCGAATGCAACGAAGCAGATTGCCCGTTATCACGCACCGACATTTAGTCTATCATCTCGAATCCCGTGTAAGGCACCAGCACCTCCGGAATACGGATACCCTCCGGCGTCTGATTGTTTTCGAGCAATGCTGCGACGATACGCGGCAGAGCGAGCGACGAACCGTTGAGAGTGTGCGCGAGCTGCGTCTTCTTGTTGGCATCGCGATAGCGCAGTTTCAGACGGTTAGCCTGGAACGACTCGAAATTCGATACCGACGAAACCTCCAACCAGCGTTTCTGTGCCTCCGAGTAAACCTCGAAATCGTAAGTCAGCGCGGAGGTGAACGACATGTCGCCGCCGCACAGACGCAGAATGCGGTAAGGCAGGCCGAGCGACTTCACGAGAGCCTCGACATGCGCTACCATACCGTCCAGCGCCTCGTAGGAAACTTCCGGCAGTGCGAGCTGCACGATTTCGACCTTGTCGAACTGGTGCA
>CAZESW010000132.1:3148-5171 GCA_964514795.1 uncultured Alistipes sp. | reverse complement strand
CGTCGAAGTCAGCGACCGCGTGAACGTCGAGGAGTAGAGCACCACCGGGCGTTCGTGAGGTTCGCGGCGGAGCATCTCCTCCGAAAAATAGGTGTCGGCTTTCGGCCAACCCGTTTCATAGACGCGGAACGTTCCGTCCGCCGCTTCGATTTTACGGAAAGTCTCGGTGGACGACGGGCCCTGCGTGCAGTAGATGTCGAACCAGCCGCGAATCGAGAAGTGGTCGTCCCTGCGGTCGGCGCGTTTGTTTATCGGATAGCCGTGGAACAGACAGACTTTTACACCCTTGAAGAAATCGGGAATATAGTTGCCCGGGGCGAATACCGCCAAAGGGTCGTACTCGCGCGCCTCCTCAACCGAGCGCAGCAGTTTTCGCGAAGCTACCGGTTCGGACGAACAGCGTTCCTCGACGAACCATGCGGCATCTCCCCCGTGACGGACAATCTCCGCTTCGAGCGGAAACAAAATCGAATAGGCGTAGTAGTCGGTTACATACAGAATGTATCGCTTTCCCATAAATTTTTCCGCTTTTATCGGTGAATATATTTTTCCCAGTATCCCCGTCGCGCATTTTTCGACCAGCCGTGACAACCGAAGGGCAAATTCCCCCCCCCGATTAACCGTTCGCAACGGTCCGGATGATTGTCGAATGCAAATTCCGTGGCGACTTTCATCGACGGATAGACGAAATTCTTAGGCTCGACGGCCCAGAAAACATCCTCGCTGTACATGTGGTGCGTGTGTTTCAGGTAAAATTCCGCCCTGTCGCGCAGTTCGTCGCAGGCCTTGCGGAACGATTCGACCCGTCGCAGCGAGAAACCGCCGTTGCCGACTTTGCCGTACAATTTTCTGTTTTTCGGGAAGAACCGGCCGATAACCGGCAGCGACCATACGCCCCGACGCCACCATACGCCGCCTATGCAGTCGTAGCCGCGCGAGCACCACTCCGACAGTTCGTCGCGGAACACCCACGCATCGGTCTGACAAATCAGAATATATTCGCAGTCGGCGAACATGTCGTAAAATTCGCGCGACAGACACATGCGGTTGTAACCCGCAATGCCGTTTTCGCGGCCGAGCCACTCCGTGCCGACCTCCACGACCTCGAAATCCATGCCGTCAGGCAGCGTTTCCTGCAAAATCGCATCGACCGACAGACCCTTCGGTACGAGAAAAACGTGCGGATAACGGCGCAGCACCTCCGCATTGTGCGACAGCGACAGACGTTCGTCATCGCTCAGTTCTGTTTTGTAGAGCGGAACGACCACCTTTACCTGCGTTTTGTCCATAATCCGTAGCGCAAAAATTTAATTACCAGAAGATACGACAATATGCAGCGCGGATACTTGCGGACATAATCCGCAGTCAGTTTCCACAACTCCTTACGCGAAAGGACGTGCCGTTTGATGATGAATTTCAGCATCCGCATTTCGGCGATACGGTTCATCTGCTCTATACGGTCGGGCGAAAATCCCATTTCCGAAGCGAACATCGGAAAGCGCGACTTCCATTTCTCGTGGCAGAGTTTGGCGCTCTCGTACCACTCGCGGCCGAAATTTCCTATCGACGCATGATATACAGCCGCCCTGTTGCAGACATAATTGTGATAATTGCAGGCCGCCGCAATCGTAAAATCGACATCGTAGGCATGAAATCCTTTCAACAGCACCTCGTCGAACGGCGAACGCTCCCACACGTCGCGGCGCACGAACAGACACATTCCGTCGAGACACACCACGGGCGAAAAGTCGAGACCGTCGGGATTTTTGCATTTGTATTCGACTTTTCCGTCGGGCATTCCCTGATAATAGTTGAATCTCGAATGTTCGCGCAGCGAATTAAAACCAATTATCGGCGACAGTTTCGACACCGCGCCGGCAAAGCCGACAACGCCGCAATCGGGTTTGCGCAACTTGCGGGCTATGATTTCGCCCCATCCCTGTGTGCGGAATTCTACATCTTCATGCACGAAGCACAACAAATCGTAGCGGGCTTTCCGTGCGCATTCGTTATATATTCCGCA
>CAZESW010000132.1:1867-3048 GCA_964514795.1 uncultured Alistipes sp. | reverse complement strand
AGGGCAGAACTCGCGCAGCATACGGCTGTTCATCATCGCATTCGAATGAATGCCCAGTCCTGCGAAACGTTTCGACTGAATATTGCGCGCCCGTATCACCCGTTCGCGAATCGCGGCACTCGTCTCCTCCTCGCGCGAGGAGTTCATGTCGCCTATCGCAACCGGCGTCACCTCGATATGCATGTCGATACGGTCGAGCAGCGGGCCCGAAATCCGCGAAAAATATCGGTGAATCAACGCCGGAGCGCACGAACACTCCTTGGTCGGATGGTTGTAGTACCCGCACGGGCAGGGATTCATCGCAGCCACGAGCGTAAAGTTGGCGGGATATTCGACGCTGTATTTCGCACGCGATATGGTTATGGTCTTGTCCTCCAACGGCTGACGCAGCACTTCGAGGACATTGCGGCCGAATTCGGGCAACTCGTCGAGAAACAGCACTCCGTTATGCGCAAGGCTTACCTCGCCCGGTTGCGGCGACTGTCCGCCACCTACGAGAGCGACCTGCGACGTCAGATGGTGCGGTGCACGGAACGGACGGCGCGTCAGCAATCCCGCACGGTCGCCGAGTTTGCCCGCCACGGAGTGGATTTTGGTGCACTCTATCGCCTCGTCGAGCGTCATCGGCGGCAGAATCGTAGGCAGCCGTCGTGCGAGCATCGTCTTGCCCGAACCCGGAGCACCAATCATAAGCACGTTGTGCCCGCCTGCCGCAGCTATTTCCATCGCCCGTTTGACATGCGCCTGTCCCTTCACGTCGGCGAAATCCTCGGCGAAGCGTGCTTCGCCCTCGAAATCCTCCGAATCGAAGCGCATGGCCGACGACGGCGCAATCTCGCGGTCGCCGTTCATAAACTCTATCACCTCTACGAGCGTCTGCACGGGGATAATGTCGATTCCTTCAACCACGGCAGCCTCCGCGGCATTGTCCGCCGAAACGACCATGCGGCGCAAACCGCGCTCCTTCGCCATAACCGCCAGAGGCAGCACTCCGCGAACGGGTTTCACCCCGCCGTCGAGCGACAGTTCGCCGACGAACATCGTATCGGCGAGCATGTCGGCAACTACCTGCTCCGTCGCCGCGAGAATACCGACGGCAATAGGCAGGTCGAATCCCGAACCCTCCTTGCGCAAATCGGCAGGAGCAAGATTGACGACCACTTTCTTGCCCGTCATCCGCC
>CAZESW010000132.1:0-1857 GCA_964514795.1 uncultured Alistipes sp. | reverse complement strand
CGAATTCTCGAAAGCGGCACGGATGCGCTGTTCGCTCTCCTTCACCGCGCTGTCGGGCAGGCCGACGAGATAAAGGCCCAGACCTCCTCCCGCGACATTGACCTCGACCGTAACGTCTACGGCGCGTATTCCGACTATCGCGCCGGCGAAGCATTTGACGAACATGGTATACCTATATTATATATAACGTGTTTAGAACGGAACGTCGCTTATCGGACGTGCGCCCGGAATATCGAAATCGGTACTTGCGACCGACTGCAACGGACTCGCAGCCGGGGCAGGCGCTCCCTCGTCGCCGCTGTAATAGTCGTCGAACTGCTCGCCGCTGCCGACCGAAATATCCTCCATGTCGGCGAACTGCGCCTGGTCTTTGAGGAATTTCAGACGCACGTCCGTTACCGCACCGTTACGGTGCTTGGCGATGATGATTTCGGCAAGACCTGCCGTCGGCAGTCCGTCTTCGGTCTGCGTGAATCCGTAATATTCGGGACGGTGGATGAATGCCACGATGTCGGCATCCTGCTCGATTGCTCCCGACTCGCGGAGGTCGCTCAACTGCGGACGCTTCGAACCGCCACGGGCCTCGGTCGTTCGGTTGAGCTGCGACAGAGCGAGAATCGGAACGTTCAACTCCTTGGCAATCGCCTTCAACGTTCGCGAAATGAACGCCACCTCCTGCTCGCGGTTACCCTTGTTGTCCTGCGTACCGCCCGTCATAAGTTGGAGATAGTCGATTACAATCAGTTTTATGCCGTTATGCGTATGCAGACGTCGTGCTTTCGAGCGGAACTCGAACACCGACAGAGCCGGCGTATCATCGATATAGAGTGGTGCCATACCCAGCGGTTTCACCTTGCTTTCGAGCATCTTCCACTGCTCGGGCGAGAGTTTTCCGCTTCGGAGAATCGAGCCTGACAGTCCCGTTTCCGCCGCGATGAGTCGCGTCATCAACTGCTGGGCGGACATTTCGAGCGAGAAGAAGGCGACCGGATTTTCGTAAGTCACCGTCATGTTGCGCGCCATCGAAAGCACGAACGACGTCTTACCCATCGCAGGTCGTGCCGCGATAATCACGAGGTCGGACGGCTGCCAGCCGAGCGTTACATTGTCCAGAGCCGCGAAACCCGAACAAACGCCGCTGTATTTCGAATCGTTTCTGCCCGCCTCCTCGATTTGGGCAATCGTGCGGCGGAGAATGTCGGACGCGCTCTGAACCGAACGCTTGACATGGCCCTCGGTAATTTTCAGAATCTCCGATTCGGCATATCCGATAAGGTCGTTCACGTCCATCGCATTGTCATACGACCGCTTCTGAATCTCGACCGCCGAACGTATCAGTTCGCGCTGAACGTATTTCTGCGCGATGATTCGCGAGTGGAACTCGACGTTCGCAGCCGAACCGACCTTCTGCGTCAGTTGGGCGAGGTATGCCGCACCGCCGACCTTCGTCAGTTCGCTCTTCGATTTGAGCCGCTCGGTGACGGTGTACAAATCGACAGGCTTACGGGCCTGCGACAACTCCTCGACGGCACGGTATATCAGCCGGTGCTCCTCGGTATAGAACGCAGGTTCGGTCAGATACTCCTGCACGGTCGATATTGAGTCGTTTTCGAGCATCAGCGCACCGAGCACCGCCTCTTCGAGTTCGACCGCCTGCGGAGGGACGCATCCCGATTCCGGAACGAGCGCTTCGTAAGCCTCTCTGTTTCGCGAAGATTGCTTGTATTCTTTTGCCATATCGGAAAATAATCGTTTGGAAAGACAAATGTATGAAATTTTTGTCGTGCCGGCAAACTGACCGATAAAAATAATGTTTGGCGATTATATACAATTCTACACTAACGATATTCCAAAGCC
>CAZESW010000131.1:0-5236 GCA_964514795.1 uncultured Alistipes sp. | reverse complement strand
TGTAGCCGACGTCCATCATCAGCACGCCCGGGTTGTCGTCGATGAAGTCGTAGACACGCTTCGAACCCATCAGGAACGACGATACCATCTTGCCCTTGTCGATGTTCTTGGCCTCGCCGTTGATTACGCCCTTCTCGACGAGTGCGAGAACGCCGTCGGCGAACATCTCGGTGTGGACGCCGAGGTTCTTGTGGCCGCCCAGCTGTGCGAGAACCGCGTTAGGAATGGCGCCGATACCCATTTGGAGCGTCGCACCGTCCTCGATGAGGGCTGCGCAGTGCTTACCGATTTTGATTTCGGTCTCGTTCGGCTCGGCGAACAGAGCCTCTTCGAGCGGAATATCCTCCTGGCAGAACATGTCGATTTTCGACATGTGAATCATTGCGTCGCCGAATGCACGCGGAACATATTTGTTGATGACGGCGATTACCGTGTCGGCGCACTCGACAGCCGCAACGGTAGCGTCGGCGGAAGTACCGAGCGAAACATAGCCGTGCTTGTCAGGCGTCGAAACCTGTACCATCGCAACGTTGCAAGGGAGCGCTCCCGAACGGTAAAGACGCTGGGTCTCGCCGAGGAATACCGGAATGTAGTCGGCATATCCGCTCTGGGTTACCTTGCGGACGTTGCCGCCGACGAAGAATGAGTCGAGCTGGAAAATACCCTCGAATTCAGGGTCTGCATACGGAGCGATACCCTCGGTGTGGAGGTGGTGGATGTGTACATCCTTGAACTCGTGGTTGCGGGCACGTTCGCACATAGCCTTGATAAGGCATTTAGGAGTGGACGCAACCGCGCTGAAATGCACGTGGTCGCCCGACTTGATAACTTTGACGGCCTCTTCCGGCGTCGTGAATTTGATTTGATTAGCCATAACTTAAATTAGTAGTGTTTTTTTATAAGTTTTATTCTTATATGCTTGTTCTCTGCGTCATTGCGAGGAGCGTAGCGACGTGGCAATCTACCATTGTTTTTTATTGTCGGGTATCTGTCCTATTTCTCCGACAGCGGTAGATCGCCACAGCCATGCATAGACCGTTTCGGGTATCATTCCGTCCCGTTGATGCACGGCTTCGCGATGACGCTGTAATTACTTTCGTTTCACTTCGACCTGCTCGTAGCCCTCGACGATGTCGCCCACGCGGATATCGTTGTACGACTCGATGTTCAGACCGCAATCCTGACCTACGGTGACCTCCTTCACGTCGTCCTTGAACCGTTTGAGCGAGCCGAGGCGTCCCGTGTGGATTACGATACCGTCGCGGATGACGCGAATCGGAGTATTGCGTTGCAGCTTGCCCTCGCGGACGATACATCCCGCGACGGTGCCGACCTTCGAAATCTTGAATATTTCGAGCACCTCGATGGAGCATACTATCTCCTCCTTCATCACCGGTTCGAGCATACCCTCGATTGCATCCTTGATGTCGTTGATTGCGTCGTAGATGATGGAGTAGAGGCGGATTTCGATCTCCTCCTTTTCGGCGGTCTTGCGTGCTGCTGCCGACGGACGGACTTGGAAGCCGACGATAATCGCGTTCGACGCTGCGGCGAGCAGTACGTCCGACTCCGAAATCTGACCCACGGCGGCATGGATGACATTGACTTGCACGGTCTCTTTCGAGAGTTTGATGAGCGAGCCCGACATAGCCTCGACCGAACCGTCCACGTCGCCCTTGACGATGATGTTCAGCTCCTTGAACGAACCGATGGCGATGCGGCGGCCGATCTCGTCGAGCGTCACGTGCTTCTGGGTCATGATGCCCTGCATGCGCTGCAGCTGCTCGCGCTTGTTGGCGATTTCGCGGGCCGAGCGGTCGTCGTCCATGACGTTGAACGAGTCACCAGCCTGCGGTGCTCCGTTGAGTCCGAGCAGCTGTACCGGCGTCGAAGGACCCGCTGCGGTTACCTTGTTGCCGTTCTCGTCGAACATAGCCTTGACACGACCCGTGTAGGTTCCCGACAGAACCACGTCGCCGACATGCAGCGTACCGTCCTGCACGAGAATCGTAGCCACATATCCGCGGCCCTTGTCGAGCGTAGATTCGATGACGGCACCCTTCGCCTTCTTGTTCGGATTGGCTTTGAGTTCGAGCATCTCGGCTTCGAGCAGCACCTTTTCGAGCAGTTTGTCGAGGTTCATGCCCTTCTTGGCCGAGATGTCCTGGCTCTGATACTTGCCGCCCCAGTCCTCCACGAGGTAGTTCATGTTCGCCAGCTGCTCCTTGATATGTTCGGCATTGGCGTTCGGCTTGTCGATTTTGTTGATTGCGAACACCATAGGCACACCCGCAGCCTGTGCGTGGTTGATTGCCTCGATGGTCTGCGGCATCACGTTGTCGTCCGCCGCGACGATGATTATCGCTACGTCCGTAATCTTCGCGCCTCGGGCACGCATGGCGGTGAACGCTTCGTGACCCGGCGTATCTAGGAACGTAATCTTCTGACCGTTAAGCTCGACCGAGTAAGCACCGATGTGCTGGGTGATACCACCAGCCTCACCGGCGATGACGTTGGTTTTACGGATGTTGTCGAGCAGCGACGTCTTACCGTGGTCCACATGTCCCATGACGGTAACGATAGGCGGACGCGATACCAAATCCTCCTCGTTGTCAGCTTCGTCCGAATCATCGATGGCCTCCTGAATCTCTACCGACACGAATTCGGTCTTGAATCCGAACTCCTCCGCCACGACGACAAGCGCCTCGGCATCCAGACGCTGGTTGATGGACACCATCAGTCCGAGGTTCATGCAGGCGGAGATAACCTCCATCGGCGAGATGTTCATCATCGTCGCCAGTTCGCTTACGGTTACGAATTCCGTAACTTTCAGAGTCTTGCGCTCCTGTGCCTCGCGTTCGAACTCCTCGTTCATGCGTTCGCGCACCTCGTCGCGCTTCTCCTTGCGGTACTTGGCACCCTTGTTCTTGACGCCTTTCGACGTCAGACGTGCGAGCGTATCCTTAATCTGCTTCGAAACCTCCTCGTCGGATACCTCCGGACGGATTACCGGTTTCGGCTGATTGTTCTTCTTGTCTTTCTTCTTCTTGCCGCCGCCGTTGTTGTTGTCGTGCGGCTTGCCGAATCCGTTGTTGTCCTTCTTCGGCTGGTTGCCGTTGCCGCTCTTGCCGTTCTGTTTGTTCACATCGACCTTCTCCTTGTCCAGACGCTTGCGCTTGTGCTTGCCGCCCGGAACCATGCCCGTAACGTCGATTTTGCCCAGAATCTGCGGACCGGCGAGCGTCGGGGTCTCGGTCGGACGGAATACGGCTGCATCGCGCTTCTCCTCCTTCGGTTTCTCGGCAGGTTTTTCGACTGCCTTCGGTGCAGGCTGCTGCTTCGGCTGCTCGGGATTCCTGGCTGCTTCCGCCTTCGGCTTGTCGGCAGGTTTAGGCTGCTCGGTTTTTTCCACTTTCGGAGCGGCAGGCGCAACTTTCTCCTCCTTCGGCGCTTCGGCTTTCGGCTTCTCGGCTGCTTTCGGTGCAGGCTCGGCTGGCTTATCTGCCGGTTTCTCCGCCTTTGCCTCCGGCTCCTTCGGTTTCTCCGGCTCGGCTTTCGCCTTTACCGGTTCGTTCTTCTTGTCGAGGGCGATTTTGCCCAGAATCTTCGGCTGCGAAATCTCGGACTTGACCTCGATAACGCTGCTTTTAGGTTCGGGTTTCGCCTCCTCTTCGATGGAGACGCTGGTCTGTTTGAGTGAAATCTTCTCACGCACACTCTCGCGTTCGTTTCCGCTCGGACGGTTCGCACCGAACTCCTTCTCGACGATTGCGTAGACATCGGCGGAAATCTGAGTGTTCGGACTGCCGTCGATGGTTACGCCCTTCTTGTGCAGGAAGTCGGTGATGGTGTTGAGTCCCACCTTGAACTCCTTGGCAACCTGAATGAGTCGTAATTTTTTCTCGTTGTTCATATATTGTCCTTTTCTTTGTCGTTAGTAAATGTTTGACTGTGCTGTGAACGACCACTCGTTCGGACGCACGACTACTCGAACTCGGCACGGAGAATCTCCACGACCTTCTCCGCCTGCTCCGTTTCGAGGTCTGCACGCGAAGCAATCTCCTCTATCGGCAGTTCGAGCACGCTCTTGGCGGTGTCGCAGCCCGCAGCACGGAGAGCGTCGATAATCCAGTTCTCTATTTCGTCGGCGAACTCGGTCAGCGCAACGTCCTCCTCCTCGATTTCGCGGTAAACGTCGATGTCGTAGCCCGTGAGCATCTTCGACAGACGGATGTTCAGACCGCCCTTGCCGATTGCCAGCGAAACCTGGTCGGGTTTGAGATAGACCGAAGCGGTCTTTTTCTCATCGTCGAGGATGATGCTCGAAACCTTGGCGGGATTGAGCGAACGCTGTATCATCAGCGACGTGTTGGCGGTGTAGTTCACCACGTCGATATTCTCGTTGCGCAGCTCCTTGACGATGGAGTAGATACGCGAACCCTTGACGCCGACGCATGCTCCGACAGGGTCGATGCGGTCGTCGTAAGACTCGACGGCGACCTTTGCGCGTTCGCCAGGAATGCGGGCAATCTGCTTGATGGTGATGAGTCCGTCGAAAATCTCCGGCACCTCCTGCTCGAACAGACGTTCGAGGAACTGGTTGGCGGTACGCGAAAGGATGATTCGCGGCTGGTTGTTGTTCATCTCGACGGTCTTCACGATGGCCTTTATCGTGTCGCCCTTGCGGAAGAAGTCGTTCGGAATCTGCTCCGCCTTCGGGAGAATCAGCTCGTTCTCGTCATCGTCGAGCACGAGTATCTCCTTCTTCCACACCTGGTAGACTTCGCCCGAAACGATTTCGCCCACACGCTCCGAGTACTTGGCGTAGATGTTGGCCTTTTCGAGGTCGAGAATGCGCGACGCAAGGTTCTGACGCAGCGACAGAACGGCACGACGGCCGAACGAGTCGAACGTGATTTCGTCGGTGTACTCGTCGCCAACCTCGTAGGAGTCGTCGATTTTCTGAATGTCCGACAGCGTGATCTCGCGTACAGGGTCTTTCAGCTCGTCATCGGCCACCACGACGCGGTTGCGCCAGATTTCGAGGTCGCCCTTGTCGGCATTGATGATGACGTCGAAGTTCTCGTCCGTGCCGTACTGCTTCTGCAATGCGTGGCGGAAAACATCCTCCAACACGCCTATCATCGTAGACTTGTCGATGTTTTTCAGTTCTTTGAATTCGGCAAAATTGCTGATAAGATTCAAATTGTCCATTGTCTTTGTGTTTTTATTTTTT
>CAZESW010000130.1:0-5237 GCA_964514795.1 uncultured Alistipes sp. | reverse complement strand
GCGAGGATTCTTCTCGCGCAGATATTTGACCATGTGGTCGATGCTGTGTCCCGTCTCGACGATGTCCTCGACGATGATTACGTCGCGACCCTCGATGTCGAAATCTATGCCCAGATGCTGCTTGATTTTGCCTGTCGACTGCGTGCCCTCGTAGGACGAAATCTTGACGAACGCAATCTCGTTGTTGAACTCGATTTTGCGCATCAAATCGGCAAGGAACATGAACGAGCCGCTCAACACGCCGACGAAAAGCGGCGGACGCTCGCTCGACGCGTAGTCGGCGTTGATTCGCCCGGCGACAGCCGCGACGGAACGGTCGATTTCCTCTGCCGGAATCATCACCTCGAATGTGCGGTCGTTAAGAGTTACTCTCTGCTTCATTTTATCGGTTTTGTAGTTAAATTTCACTAAATAAATGCAAATTTAATATTTTTTCGGCGTATTGCGCGTAAATCGTCAGGCAATTTTAAATAAAACATACGGTCGCGGGAGTTTTCCCGCGACCGTATGATGCGACAGATGCCGTAAGGCTATTTGGTAACCCGTTCGAGCCACTTGACCATCGAGAGCATTACGCCCATCGAAATCAGGCAGATGACGAGGAATACCATCCAGCACTGCCAGATAGGCCATGCGTTGTACATGAGCGGACCGATGAAGATGAACAGGTTGCCGATTGCCGTGGCACCGAGCCACAGACCCTGGCACAGACCGACCATGTGGCGAGGTGCGACCTTCGACACGAACGACAGACCGAGCGGCGAGATGAACAGTTCGGCCACCGTAAGGAAGAAATAGGTCACGATAAGCACCCATGGACCCGCTTTCGCCAATCCCATCGCATTCATCTGCTCGGCGCTCAAAGCGCGGAACTCCTCACCCGACGGATAGCCGCACATGTAGGAGTAGACCATAAGGAACAGGTATGCCAGTCCGGCGATGAACATGCCGACAGCGATTTTGCGAGGGGTCGATATGCTCTTGCCGCGTTTGGCCAGCGCACCGAAGATAAACATGATTATCGGGGTGAGGATGATTACGAATCCCGGGTTCAGAGCCTGCCATATTTCGGGAGCCACCGAATCGGTCTGCACGAAATCGCGGGCGAATACCGACAGCGACTGTCCGTTCTGGTGGAACGAAAGCCAGAAGAATATCGCGATGCCGAGTACTGCGAACAGGGCGTAAAGACGCTGCTTAATCTCTTTCGCCATAGCGACCTTCTCCTCTGCGGTGTACGATACGACATCCGCCTGCTCAATCTTGGCCGGCTGCGAGAAGATGTACTTCGTGCAGAAGAATATCACGAGCGAGACGAGCATTGCAGCCACCGACGCGAAGAACGAGAAGTGGATACCCGTATTGAAAGCCTCGATATAGTCGGAGCAGAAAGCCGTCAGATTGTCGAACTGCACCGTCGTAACGAGCGCCATCGTCTCGGCGAATTTGTCGGTAACGACACCGTCGGCGAGATACTGGTGGCACAGAGCAGGCATATCGGAGTTGTAGATGAAACCGTGGACGCCGAGCCACCACTCGCGGAGCAGCGGAGCGACGAACGGAGCGACAAGACCGCCGATATTGATGAAGACATAGAAAATCTGGAAGCCCGAGTCGCGCTTGTCCTTCGCCACACGCAGAGCCTCTTCGCCCTTCTTGGCTGCCTCGGCCTCGAATTCGTCGTACATTTTGCCGACGATAGCCTGCAGGTTACCCTTGAACAGACCGTTACCGAAAGCGATGCAGAACAGCGCAAGGCAGGTGAACACGAGAATGCCCCACCACTCGCTGCCACCGTCGAGGATAACGCTGTCGGCGCTCTTGCTGAACAGCGGAATCGCGAGAGCGACATTGCCTATCGCCATGACGATGAGTCCCCACTGGATGGTTTTGTTGTAATTCTGCGTCTTGTCGGCGATTGCACCTCCGACGAGGCTCAGCACGTAGATGCCACAATAGAATACCGAATAGATGATTCCTGCCGTCGTGTCCGACAATCCGAATTTCGAGACGAGAAACAGCAGCAGTACCGCATTCATAATATAGTAGCCGAAACGCTCTCCCATATTACTCAAAGCCGCGGCAAGCAGACCTTTGGGGTGTCCTTTGAACATAGATTTATGAATTTTGGTTAATAAAAGTTTCAAAAGTCTGCACAAGATACGAATAACCGCGCGGAATGCCAAATTTATTTTAGGGACCTCAGGGTCCATAAGGATATTAAAGACTTTGCCCTCCGGTTTGAACTTTCGTAAAAAAGTATTATATTTGTATAAATTGTAGCGATATGGGCGACACTAACAAGCGATTACCGATGGTGGAGCAGGACGAATGGCTCCTTCCGGTCGAGGAGGAGGTCGAACTCCGCCACCGTCTTTTCAGAGAACGACTCGACGACATCGAAAGCCGTTGCGGTTCGATAGTCGATTACGCCAACGGATACCGTCATTTCGGCTGGCAGTACGACGACACGCTCGCCGGCTGGTGGTTCAGGGAGTGGCTGCCCGAAGCCGTAGACGTATTTCTGTTCGGCGACTTCAACAACTGGCAGCGCACACAGCTGCGGCTCGACAAGGGCAGCGACGGCGTTTGGAGCGTATTTCTGCCCGACGCGATGTATGCCGACCGATTGACGCACGGTTCGCTCTACAAAATCCACGTACACGGCCGAAACGGCTGGCACGACCGCATTCCGGCATACGCCGCACGCGTCGTGCAGGACGAGGCGACTAAGAATTTCACGGCGCAGTTTTGGATTCCGCAGCCGTTCGACTGGTCGGGCGACGATTTCGACATCGCACGCAATACCCCGCTGCTGATTTACGAAACGCACGTCGGCATGGCCCAGGAGCACGAAGGAGTCGGCACATACGCGGAGTTCGAGAAAAAGATTCTGCCGAAAGTCCGTCGCGGCGGCTACAACGCGATACAAATAATGGCCGTCGCCGAGCATCCCTACTACGGGTCGTTCGGCTACCACGTTTCGAGCCTGTTCGCTCCGTCGTCACGGTTCGGCACGCCCGAGGAGTTGAAATCGCTCGTCCGCAAGGCGCATTCGATGGGCATAGCCGTAATCATGGACCTCGTTCATGCGCACTACGTCAAGAATCTCAACGAAGGCATAAACGAACTCGACGGTTCGCCGCACCACTACTCCAAGGAGGGCGAAGCGGGCTATCAGAAATACTGGGATTCCAAACTGTTCGACTACGGCAAGCGCGAGGTGCAGCACTTCCTGCTGTCGAACGTCAAATACTGGCTCGACGAGTTTCATTTCGACGGATTCCGCTTCGACGGCGTAACGTCGATGATATATCACCATCACGGCTATGTGGATTTCGACACCCGCGAGAAGTTCTTCGACGAGGGAGTGAACCGCGACGCGCTCGTCTATCTGTCGCTCGCCAACACGCTCGTGCACGCGTTCCGTCCGTCGGCCGTAACCATCGCCGAGGATGTCAGCGGAATGCCGGGCATGTGCCGCACGACGGAGGACGGCGGATTCGGATTCGACTATCGTTTGGGGATGGCGATTCCCGATTTCTGGATAAAACTGCTCGAAGACGTTCCCGACGAGGATTGGAGCATCGACGAGATGTGGTCGGTGATGACCAACCGTCTGCCGTCGGTGAAGACCGTCGCATACGCCGAGTCGCACGACCAGGCGCTCGTCGGCGACAAGACAATCGCGTTCCGATTGATGGACAAGGAGATGTACCATTCGATGAACCGCGAATCGCAATGTCCGGTAATAGACCGCGGAATGGCCCTGCACAAGATGATACGCCTGATGACGATTTCGACAGGCGGCGAAGCGTATCTCAACTTCATGGGCAACGAGTTCGGGCATCCCGAGTGGATAGATTTTCCACGCGAGGGCAACGGTTGGAGTTATGCCCATGCGCGTCGGCAATGGTCGCTGGCGGACAACGGATTTCTGCGATACTCCCAGCTCGGCGACTTCGACAAGGCGATGCTGCGGCTCGTGAAGCGTTACGGAGTATTGGAGGACGGTTATCCATATCTGTGGCAGACCGACCGTGAGAACAAAACGCTCGTATTCTCGCACCGCGGGCTGCTGTTCGTATTCAACTGGCATCCGCAGGCATCGGTACCCGATTACATCGCGCAGGTTCCGCGCGCGGGGAAATACGTCATGGAGTTATCGACCGACGAACAGCGTTTCGGCGGCTTCGAGCGCGAGAAGGTCGGCACGGAACACTTCTCATTCTCCGAAACCGATGCCGACGGCAACGTCCGCCACTACATCCGCATCTACAACACCTCTCGAACCGCAACGGTTTTCCGGTGGAAGCGGTAACAAGGAGGCTTCAACCTTTTCATCAAGCCGAGAGCAGAACCGAACCTGTTCGGACATACCGAAGCTGGAAAATGTGCAAGAAATTGAATATCTTTAAGGTCAAGCGGCAGGTTTAGCATCTGCCGCTTTATGGTTTTTATTGCAATACTCCAGCGAAGAAACTTGCCTCTGCCGGAATAACGACAGCCCGAATAGGATAACTTTGCACCCGAATAGCCGAAACACATCATGAATGCCAAGACGAAAGGTGCAATCTGCGGTATCATAGCCGCCGTAAGTTACGGAACGAATCCGCTCGGTGCGCTGCCGCTGTACGAACTCGGGGCCAATCCCGATTCGGTTCTGTTTTACCGCTACGCCATTGCTGCGGTAGTTCTCGCCACGATAACTCTCTGTCGGCGCGAATCGCTGCGCATATCGCGTCGGGAACTCGGCACGCTCGCCATTCTCGGCGTATTGTGCGCCACGTCGTCGCTGTCGCTGTTCATGAGTTTTCTCTACATGGATGCCGGCATCGCCTCGACTATGCTGTTCGTCTATCCGGTGATGGTCGCCGTTATCATGGCCGTATTTTTCCGCGAAAAGGTTTCGGCAGCGACCGTAACGGCGATTCTGCTTTCGTTATGCGGAATCTCGCTTCTGTATCGTGGCGGCGACGGTGCCGCAATCAGTCCGGCGGGAATGATGCTGGTGATGATTTCATCACTGACATACGCCGTATATATAGTAATCGTGAACCGGGCGTCGCTCAACATGTCGTCGGTAAAACTGACGATGTATGTAATGTTTTTCGGCATCGTTACGCTCGCCGTGCATTCGATTGTCGATGCCGACCGGCATTTGCAACTGTTTGCAACGCCAGAAATGTGGGGATATGCCCTGTTGCTGACACTGCTGCCGACGGTCGTATCGTTCA
>CAZESW010000129.1:0-5332 GCA_964514795.1 uncultured Alistipes sp. | reverse complement strand
CATACTTGTTATTACGGCAATTCTTATTATTCCATGCTCGGCATTCGCACAGAAAACGACCGTTACCCGCATAAATCGAGCTAATACTTATCGCAAGGTTAATAAAGAATATACAATTACTACTACGACTCCTACTCCTACAGTCAAACAACCCCAGCAAAAATCGGTATGGTATCAAGGAGAAGTGGATTTAGGATTGGCTTTCGGCAGTGATATTGGTCCGATAGTAGAAACTATACACGGTATTCGCATAACACAATATGCATTCTTGGGTGTCGGTATAGGTCTGCATTATCCTATTGATTATGGAGACCCTTTTGTACCCGTATTTGCCGATTTAAAGGTATACTATCCGGTAAATGAAAAACTCGCACCATTCCTTAATATTGATGCCGGATGTGAGCTGTGTGAAGGAGGTCTGTTTTTTGGTGCCGGAGTCGGTCTTAAATATAAACGCTGGCAATTCAGCGTAGGAGCACGAGGAACCGATTCATATTATGGAATGATGATTGACGGTTATCTGAAAATCGGTTTCACATTCGGCGGATATAAAAAACATTAAAGACTATTAAGGTCCATAATGACACTAATGGCGTTAAATTTTAAGAAATTTAACGCCATTGAAAGTACCAAATTTTTCCATTCGGCGGCAATAGTCGGAGGCAGCCAAAATATACAATAAAATATTGTATATTATTATCGCAATCGTTCGGAAACGGGCGGTTGCGATTGTTTTTGGGGGATTGTGCAGATGCAATAATTGCCTTGCAAATATATATACAATATTTTATTGTATCGCTCCAAAACGCCTTACAATCCGTAAGCTGAATGAAAAAATATTATCCACAGTGAATAATTTCCGATAGAAACCTATCGATTCGCGTGCTCCAATAATTCATAGTGCAATAATTTAATGTCGGCAATATTGCCGTAACATTAAATTTATTTACCACTATGTTCCAAAAACAAAGCTCTATGTGGCGAATTGCAGTCGCCCAGAAAATCCACGAAATCTACTGCGAAAAGACAAATTCGGCTCGTTGCATCAAACGGGCATACGACCTTTTCGGAATGTACATCTGTTCGGTCAGCGAAAATACGTTTTACCGTTATTTGAGAACGGAAGTTCCGGCGACATACCAACTGCCGCCGTGGATTGTAGACGGTATTAACTGCATGATATTGTCGAATCTGAAACATCCGATACCGCTCACCGAGGACGAAGCGATGGAGTTCATGAAAGAGATTGCGGAGGTCGCGCAGTAATTCCAAACGGCGAAAGCCGTAACTAACGAACAGTCCCCGTTCCGTCGAGTTCGACAGAACGGGGACCGTTTGCAAAATCCCGTCGATTAAGCGTTGATTGCGCTGAGTTTCTCGAACAATTTGCCGAAAGACTCTACCATTTCGACACGCAAAGCCGCATAATACTTGCGAACAAGCGACTTGTTTTTAGGTTCGGTCGGGTTGCTTGCCTTGTGATACAACTCATTGCGGAGTTCTACGCCCTCCTGCATAACCGCGAATACCTCCTGCTCCTTCGAAGGCTGGAAATAGATTGCCATATCGCAATCGAAAACCAACTCTTCCAAACGATAGTCGATCTCCTTTTTCAGATTTCTTAAATTTGCCATAACATTTATAGTTTAATCGTTACACTCTCAAAGCCGGAACAGACTGCGCAGACGAAACATTTCGTCCCGATGCGTATTCTATCCGCACAATATAATGCAAAGATAAGAATAACTCGCGATTAAACAAACCCGAACGGAGATTTTATTTCAAAATCCGCAAAAACACCGTTATCGGCGTCCGGCACTGCGGTTGTCGCAGTCGTCTTCCGGATGCAGGTCGATGATTATTCCAGCCTCTTCATCCTCGATAACCAGAATCACGGGCTGCGGTTGAGGCTGTTCGGTAACCGCAGTTTCGGCAGGTTTCGGCGGCTGCACGGCGACTCTGCGGTCGATTACGACATCCTTTTTATAGTCGAAAGTCGCCGTCGCGTAACGCATTTTCGGAAGAATTCGGTTTTTGAGATAATCCCACACCTCCGGCATCTGTTTCAGTTGGCGTTCCTTCTCCACCTCTGAATATCCGCTGCTCAAAATACGGAGTACCTCGCCGCGATTGCTTATCGACGAATTTTCGACGGCCGAAATACAGTCGCGCCACGTCAGAGCCTTGGATGTAACCGAAACGCCGTACGTCGGGCGGTAATTGGTTTCGACATATTGTTTCAGCGCAGCGGCTCGTCTTGCGGCAAGCGCGGCATTGCTTTTCGGATTGCCGTCGGGCGACGCATAACCCGCCACCGCAGCCGACGAAATGTGCATCAGAGAATCGGTCGAACGGCCTATGAAATAGCTCATATCGGAGAGCTGCGTCGAGTTGTCGGAGAAAGTGTTCGCGACATTCGATAGATTGATTGCGTAATAGACCGAGAACGAAGCATCCTTTCCGTTCTTGTCCTTTACGAGATACTTGCTTACGATGTAATCGCCTTCGCGGTTCTGCGACAGCAGGACGGTATCGCAACCGCACTGTTTCTGGGCAGTCTTGCTGCACTGCGCCGCAGCCTGCAACGTAAACAGCAGCGCAATTCCAAGTGTAAAAATAATTCGTTTCACGATCGTTTTGTTTTTAGTTTATCGCCGTACGCAATTCAACAATCACGCCAAGAGCGGGAAACACGGACAACGGAAGAATCGGGGCACGCATCATTTTAAATATAAAAACGTCATGCCGAGGAGCGAAGCGACGTGGGCATCTACCATTGTTATTATCGGGTATTCGCACGGTAGTTTTCAACAGCGGTAGATCGCCACAGCACTGCATAGACGAACTTCGGGTATCAGTCCGCTATCGAATGCAGTGCTTCGCGATGACGGAAAAATATATTTTAGTTTAAAATCGCAGATAATAGCCCCATTTTATTTAGTATATTTGTGCGCAAATACGAACGGCAATGGCAAAGGAGACGAAAAAAGACGCGAACGACATGAGTTTCTTCGAGCATCTCGAAGAGTTGCGCCCGTGCCTCGTGCGGTCGGTATTCGCTGTATTGCTGCTGGCTGTCGCCGCATTTCTGGCGAAAGACATAATCATGGCGATAGTCATGGGTCCGAAATCACCCGACTTCCCGACCAATGCCGCAATGGGCAAACTCGCCGACCTCACCGGTTCGGACGCACTGCGAATCAACAGCAGCGAACTTACGCTTATCAATACGTCGATAGCGGGACAGCTGAACATGCACCTGATGATTTCGCTATACGCCGCACTGATACTGGCACTACCCTACGCGTTGTTCGAACTTTGGGGCTTCGTCAAGCCTGCGCTCAACGACAACGAACTGCGAAACGGGCGTATATTCTTCCTCAACGTAACGCTGTGCATGCTTACGGGCGTACTGTTCGGATATTTCATACTTGCACCGCTTTCGGTGAATTTTCTCGGCAGTTACACCGTCAGTGGTGAGATTCGCAACCTTATCGATGTAGGGTCGTATATTTCGCTCGTCATGAACATGTCGCTCGTCTGCGCTCTCGTGTTCGAACTGCCAGTACTCGTCTATTTTCTCTCGCGGCTCGGCATCCTGACGGCAGATTTCATGCGCAAATACCGCCGTCATGCGATAATAATTCTCGCGGTATGTTCGGCAATAATCACGCCGCCCGACATTATCAGCATGATACTCGTAATCATACCGATGTACCTGCTCTACGAGTTGAGCATCGGCATCGCGGCCCGCAACGGGAAGCGGGCTTCAGCATAAAATTTTGCATTCGGCTGGTACAATTCCGGAAATTATTGCTACATTTGCACCCGAAATAAGATTTCAGGGCAGGGTGCAATTCCCTACCGGCGGTGATAGTCCGCGACTCCCGAAAGGGACTGAATCGGTGAAATTCCGATACCGACGGTTAAAGTCCGGATGGAAGAAATCGTATATTCGCATCGTCGCTGCGTACCCGTAATCCGGTACCATAGTGCGTGTAAATGGGTATATGTAAAGTCCTGATGTCTGACGTCGGGACTTTATATTTTTTACGCTATATGAAGAAATATCTTTTAACCCTTTTTGCAACGGCCGTACTGCCGGCATTCGCATTCGCCCAGACGACCACATCCGCAATCTCCGGTAAAATTACGACTGCCGACGGCACACCGCTCACCGGAGCGTCAATCATCGCCACCCACACTCCGTCCGCAACGGAATACGGCACGACTTCGGACATAAACGGTCTGTACCGTCTGAACGGAATGAGAGTCGGAGGCCCGTACACCATCGAAATATGTTTCATCGGCTACAAAGACGCTAAATATGACAATGTCCGCCTTGAACTCGGCGAAACAAAAGAGATAAACGCCGCGTTGAAAGAGAATGTAAACTCCATCGAAACCGTAGCCGTAATATCCGGCCCTGTACGCAACACGGATGCGAACAATTTCGACAATTCGGTTATCGAAAAACTGCCGACCATATCGCGGTCGATATACGACATCGCGCGTCTGACTCCGGAGGCGATGGTATCGAAAGACGGCGGAATATCCATTGCGGGAGCGAACAGCCGCTACAATACGTTCCAGATAGACGGCATAGTCAGCAACGACATCTACGGTCTGACATCGTCGGGAACGAACGGCGGACTTGCCAACGCCAATCCGATTCCGCTCGATGCGATAGACGAAATACGGGTCGTCATAGCACCTTTCGACGTGCGCCACAGCGGATTCACTGGCGGCAGCATAAACGCCGTAACGAAATCGGGAACCAACAGTTTCAGCGGCACGGCATATACATATTATAATAATCAGGATTTCTACGGCAAAAATGCCGACACCGGAGCCAAACTTTCGGAGCAATCGACGCAGATTTACGGCGTATCGCTCGGAGGGCCTATCGTGCGGAACAAACTCTTCTTCTTCGTGAACGGAGAGTTCGACTACAATTCGTCGCCGTCTTCGTTCTATGCCGGTTACTCGCCGTCTTCGATAACGGCGGAGGATGCGCAAATCATAGCCGACCGCTACAAGGAACTGACCGGTTACGACGGCGGCGGATACGGGTATCGCAACATCGTGAGAAAATCGGGAGCCGTCGTCGCACGTCTGGACTGGAACATCAACAAGAACAACAATCTGACGCTGCGTTACAACTATCTGAACGCCTCGATGGACAACTACTCCAACAGTGCGGCGGCGTTCAGCTTCAACGGTTCGGCATACGCACTCTCCAATCAGACGCACTCGCTGGTCGGCGAACTCCACTCCCGTGTTTCCCAATCGGTATCGAACGAGTTGCGAATCGGCTACAACCGCATCGAGG
>CAZESW010000128.1:0-5364 GCA_964514795.1 uncultured Alistipes sp. | reverse complement strand
TGCGGCAGAGGCCGCAGCCAAGGCGGCTGCCGAGAAACGCGAAGCCGAGAAGGCCGAAGCCGAGCGCATAGCTGCCGAGAAAGCCGCTGCCGAGAAGGCACTCGCCGAGAAACGTGCGGCCGAAAAGGCCGCCGCCGAACAGGCGCTCGCCGCGAAAGCCGCCGCCGAACGTGCCGCTGCCATCGAGGAGCACTCGGAGAACATATTCTTCCGTATCGGTTCCGCGGTAATCCGCAAGACGGAGATGAAGAAACTCGATGCTCTCGTCGAGTGGATGAAATCCAATGCCGACTACCGCGTCGAAGTCGTCGGTTATGCCGACAAGGAGACCGGAAGCGCTGCGGTGAACAAGCGCCTGTCTGCCGTTCGTGCCGGTAATGTGCGCAATTATCTGGTCAAGGCGGGAATCGGGGCCGAACGCATCGCGATAGACCACAAGGGCGATACCGTGCAGCCGTTCAGCGCAGCTTCGCAGAACCGCGTGGTAATCTGTACGCTTGAATAAACATGACAACTATTAAATATTTGATTTATTAACTCTTAAAAAAACAACTGTTTATGAAATGGAAATTTTCGAAAGTAGCAGCGTTGCTCCTTGCAGGAACTATGCTCGTTACGACCGGTTGTACGGATTACGATGACGATATTCGCGATGTGAATAAGCGTCTGGATGATTTGGCAGCCGAGACCCTGGCCAATTTCGAGACTCAGAACGGTGCGCTGAACACCTTGAAGACGACTCTCGAAACGGCACAGGCCGACATCAAGAAGAATGCCGAGGAGCTCGCCACGCAGAAAAAGGCGCTGGAAGATGCCAAGGCGGAGTTGAAGAAGGCAAGCGAAGATGCCGATGCCGAGTTGAAGAAACTGATTGAGAAGAATGCCGAGGACCTGAAAACGTTTATGCAGACGGTAAAGGATACCTATGCGACGCAGGCGGAGCTCGAACAGGCCAAGACCGATTTCGCTGCAAACCTCAAAGCCGCACAGGAGACTTTGCAGGCCGGTATCGACGGCGTTCAGAAAAACCTCGACGAACAGGTTGAAAAGATTAACGAGACTATCGCTACTCTTGCGACCAAGGAGGAGCTGGCACAGACCAAGTCCGATTTGCAGGCCGAGATCGCTGCCGAGGTTGCCAAACTCAACCAGCGTATCGACAAAGAGGTTGAAACCCTTAACGCTACCATCGAGGCTGCCGTTGCGGAGCTGAACGCCAAGATTGCCGCTCTCGACGCTAAGATTGATTACGTTGATTCGAAGAAACTGGACAAGACCGTATTCGAGGAGTTCAAAATCGAGGTGCTCCGCCATTTTGCCGAAATCGAGAACTCGATTGCAAGTCTCGATGCCCGTCTGACTGCCGAAATCGCTCGCGTAGAGTCCGACCTGAACGGCAAGATTGCCGCTTTGGAGAACCGCATGGCCTCTGCCGAGGCTGCTCTGAAAAAGATTCAGGGCGAACTTATCCCTGCCATCTACGACCAGATGGCCGCTCTCGACGAGCAGAACCGTCAGAACGCCAAGGACCTCGCGGCATACAAGCAGCTGACCAACCAGACCCTTGCGCTGTTGCAGGCTTCGGTGAACGCGCTCGCCGACGGTCTGGCCGACCTCGACAGCAAGGTGGATGCCCTCGGCAACAAACTGGATACGTACTACGACACGATTCAGTCCGCGTTGAACGACCGCGTGCTCGAAAGCGTGTTCAATCAGTACAAGCAGGAGATGGAGTTCAAGTTGAAGGACATGAAGGCGGACTGCGAGGCTCAGATTGCAGCGAACAAGGCTGCTCTCGAAAACGAAATCGCCGACTGCGAGAAGATGGTTCTCGAGCTGAACGCCGCAATGGTGCAGAACCTGAACGGTCAGGTTGCGAACCTGAAATCCGTTATCGCCGCAAGCGAGGCGAAGGCTATGGCGGAAATCGCCAAGGTCAAGAGCGAACTTCAACAGCAGATTGCCGCTTTGGAGGGTCGCGTAGCCGCTGTCGAAGCCGAAATCGCCACCATGCAGGACGCGATTTCCGAGTTGCAGTCCGGTTTGCGGAGCGCCGTAAACGACATTAAGGATATTGTCGGCGAGGGCGGTAAACTCGACCAGATAATCTCTTATATCGATTCGGTTATCAAGAAGCACGACAGCGAGGTGGCTGCCGTAAACGAGAAAATCAAGAAACTCGACGAGCGCGTAGGCCAGCTTGAAATCGATGTCGACGACCTGCTCAACCGTATTCAGAGCATCGTTTACGTACCCGATTACAATGACGGTAAGATTACTGTCGAGTATGCCGTTATGAACGACAAGGTCGTGGAGGGCGTATCGACCGTCAATTACAAGGTTCTGCCAGCAAGCGCAATCAACACCACCCTGCTCGCAGAGGCATGGAAGGAGAACAACTCGATTCTCGGTTTCGCATCGCACGAGGTTAAGATGCGTGCTGCGGGCGAAGAGATGTTCCAGATTAGGAACGTCGAGGCCAACGGCGACCTGCTCACGCTGACTGTCGCTACCCGCGGTCTGGGCGACGAGTTCTACGCCGGCAGTAAGTCGTACAGCATCGCTCTGCTCGTGAACTACGAGAACAACATCCGCTCGACCGAGTATGCCAACTGCATCGCCGGAGAGCCTAAGGCTGTCGATATGCACATCCTCAAAGATGACAAGACCGATATTACCGACGTGGAGAAGGTTGCCAACTACAAAATCCAGTATGTGGATCTCGGCGTAGAATACGGACACAATGTTCTTGCCGGACACTATCCTGCATTCTCCATCGATGGCGGCAGCGACCGCTTCACCCTTGCCGAGATGACGGAGAAGGGTTACGCTATCGAACTCGTTTCCGACATCGCCTATGACGTTGAGGGCGAGAACGTATTCGTGAACAATCCGGCCGAGGGCGGCGAGGTGGAACTCGGCACCATCGCCAACGTATCGCTCGGCGAGAAGAACGCCGCTGCCGTAGGTGCGGTCGAGACCGTGATGTACAGTTATACCGCGTGCGGCAAGACCGTATTCACGACTGCAACCGTTACCGTAACCAAGATTACGTCGAAGGTGGAGTTCACGCCTGCCGAAATCAAGTGGAACTATATGCTCGACGCTGCGAGCGACGCTTCCGATGAGGTCGGGACTGCCCGCACCAACTATGTAATCGCAATCGCCAACTCGACGCTTCCGTCGGAGACCGACTGGGCTGCCGTTCTCGAAGGCGAACTTACCGAACTGACCATCAATGGCTCTGAGGTAGAGGCTCCTGTCGCAGTATTCGGCAAGGACGAAGCGGGCAATCCGGTTCTCGACCTGTCCAGGTTCGAGTGGAACAAGGAGTACGCTGTCGTGGCCGAGTATGCTCTGAGCAACGTGGACGTTACCGTTTCGATTACCGTCAGCACGTTCGACCGTTCGCGCGAGGCTGTCGTTATCGACTTCGGTACGAAGGATTGGAATTTCGTTCGCGACCTCGTAATCGCCGAGGGTGAAATCGAAGACTCCTTGAAGGCGGTATACGATGCAATCAACGGTCCTCGCGAGGGTCAGGACTTCACCGTCCTTGCCGAAACTCTCGATGCCGAGAATATCGACGTGGAGGCATTCCTTACCGACATCTTCGCCAACGGGGAGCATGCGCTTGCCGGCGTCAAGAACGACGTAAACGGCAAGGATATGCTGGAAGAGTGGATTACCAAACTGGCTGTTGCCGAGGACGGACAGAACGTATCGGCTGTCTACACCTACAAGAGCAACATCGCATTCGACGAGAACGGCGACGTGAAGTATACCAAGACGTTCACGACATGGTACGGTCAGGAGATAACTCTCGTCAAGACCATCCACTTCGTTCTGCCTAAGTACGACTATCAGGATTCCGAGTACTTCGTATCGATGCTCGACGGTCTGTACTTCTCGACCGTGAACCCTAAATATGCCGACGCGGAAGGAACCGCGCTGAAAGACAAGAACTCGTCGCTGGTATATATCTACGATGTGTTCGAGGTGGATATGAATCAGGCATTCAACATCATCGACGAAAACGGCGAGATTCTGGAACGCGATGCCGAAACGGCTGCCGGCCTGGTACGCGTATTCGAAATCGAGACTCCGGAGGCGGAGCGTCCGGGCATCACGATGAACGACAACGAAATCTACTACGGCGGTCCTGCCGATTACGTGGACGTACTCGGCCGCCTGTTCATCGAGAACAGCAACGGCTCGCGCGTCGAACTGCCTACCTCGTTCGCCAATACCTATGCGAACTATCAGGTTCAGAAGTACGTGCCGCTCGAACCGATGCAGAACCGGCCGCTCGACAGAACGGTCGATAACGCCGATACTTATGTCATCAACGTTCTCGAAGGCGTCATCCTGAAAGACAAGCGCGGTTACGACCTTATCGCCGACGGTGCATTCGTCGCAGGTAACGGCGTGGACAACGGTTTCGCGGATGGCCGGAATGTCAAGGAGGTATACGGTCTGGAAATCGTCTACACCGACGACATGGCGACCCTTACGCCGAACATCAAGCCGTTCATCTCATGGGATGCGGAGAATACGTCTGTCGTATTCAACTACAACGGTCAGATGGACTTGAAGAAACCAGTCGAGGTTAAGGTCCGTATAGCCATCAAGTACACCTGGGGTACTGACTACACCGACGTGGTTTGTACATTTCATAAATAAGAGAGAGTAAATCTCACGATAGCTGTGCGTCGGGAGACGTAGAGTAGTTAATTAATTCTTTATGGTCCGGCGGGGTGAGAGTCCCCGCCGTTTTTTTGTCGCCGTGCGAAGGGCGTTAAGGTCCCTAAGGTTGTTCAAAACCTTTATTTTTTCGGAAAAACTTGCCCGTTCCGAAAAAAATATTTAATTTTGCACGATTTCGCGCATTGTGCGTGCGCGGCTAACAAACAACTATTTACAAACAATTTAACGAGCGATTGTATCGCAAAAATTTTTTTCCGGTATGGAGAACAACATTAAAGTAGCAAACGAGAATTTCGATTGGAATGCGTTTGAGAACGAGTCGGGTCTTTACGATCAGTCCAAGGAGGAGATTGCAAAGCAGTACGACAACACGATGTCGAACATCGCGGTAGGCGAGACCGTAGAGGGTACCGTTTCCGAAATCAACAAGCGCGAGGTTATCGTGAATATCGGCTACAAGAGCGAGGGCGTTATTCCGGCATCGGAGTTCCGCTACAACTCGGAATTGCAAATCGGCGACAAAGTCGAGGTTTACGTTGAGTCGGTCGAGGACAAGGGCGGTCAGCTCCTGCTCTCGCACAAGAAGGCCCGCCAGCTCAAATCGTGGGATCGCGTGAACGAGGCTTTGGAGAACGACGAAATCATCAAGGGTTACGT
>CAZESW010000127.1:0-5364 GCA_964514795.1 uncultured Alistipes sp. | reverse complement strand
CATCTCCTTGCGGTATTCGCGATATACCGGTTCGAATTTGGCAGCCTGCGCATCGGTGAGTTTCAGTTCGTCCTTCAACATGTTGATGCGGGTCTGCAACATCTGCTCCTTCTTCGCCTTCTCGGCTTCCGACTGCGGTTTGTGCGGCTGTGCGAAAACGTTCTGAACAAACATTACCGCCATGATTGTAATAACAATCGACATCATCTTTTTCATAATCTGTAAAGTTTAGATTTAATAAATAGGTTAATTAAAGGTAATTTATGTCTTCGGGATACTCTACGGCATCGCTCGACATTTCGTATATAATTTCGTCGGAGGCACTTTCCATCTGCGCAATCAGTTTGTCGAATTCGCTGTCGCTGCGGCCGAATTCCGAATAGGCTAACGCGCATATTGCAAGACATGCTGCCGTTGCTGCGACCGATGCAGCCCATTTCGATATTCGTGCGCCGCCGTGTACTTTGCGGTTTGCCGCCGCACGGATTGCGGCACGGTTCTCCGCTTTCGACTCCTCGATGAACCCTTCGGGTATGCGATATGGCATCTGTTTCATAATCATAATTCTATTGTCGTTACCTCTCTCTTTACTTTCTGTACCGCGTAGTGGTAGTTCGTTTTCAGCGTCGAAACGCTCTGGCCGGTTATCTCTGCAATCTTCTCGAACGGCATCTCGTTGTAATAACGCATGTTGAACACGAGTTTCTGCTTCATCGGCAGAGCAACCACTGCACGTTGGAGCCTGACGGAGATTTCATCCGCCGACGGTGATATTTCCCCTTCGAAATCCGCAGCCAACCTCTCCCGCAGAGAATCGACCGAAGCGAAGAAACCCCACTTGCGCCGCCGATTCAGATGCTTGATGCACAGATTGGTCGCGATTTTATACAACCAGCCGATTAAAGAACCTTCATTGTCGCCTCGAAAACCTTGCGCGTTGGTGAATGCCGTTACGAACGTATCCTGCAATATATCCTCGGCATCTTCGTGCAGTACGACGATTCGGCGGATATGCCAGTACAGCCGTTCGCTGTAACGGTCGATGATTGCATCGAACGCCCAAGTCGAATCGCCATGCGATTTGACAGCCTCCAATATCTCGGATATACTTTCGGTATTCCCCATCGTTTGCAAGCGGTTTCGATAAATAGATACGTTATCCGGCAAAAGGTTAAAAAAGAATGCGAAAAATTTATTGCACGTCGATTATTTCGTCTGTGTCCGCCATGAATCGGTCGTACAGATGACGTTGTCGGGTATCCGTTATCAGCGTGTCGCCCATGTTTCGCGGAATTGCGGCATAATCGGGCAGACCTACCCAAACCGGCGTGCAGTGCGACGAAAATGTGAGGTCGTCGATATGCTTTATGATTTCGACCTCGGCGATTATTCCTCCGTCGCAATAACGGTTGCGCTGGTTGGATACGAAATTGCCGAGTGAATAGAACGTTACCGACGTGTCGGAACATTCGCACGGCTGGACGACATGCGGATGCGAACCGATGACGACCGGAACTCCGTTGGCATGCAGGAATGCCGCCAGTTCGCGTTGCGAACGGTTCTCCCGGCGCGAGTACTCGTCTCCCCAGTGCATGAACGCTATCGTGCAGTCGGCGTCGGCGGTCTGCCGTATATCGTTGCGTATTGCTGTCGTGTCGATACGGTTTACGATTATTCCGTCGGTTGCAGTCAGTCCGTTCGTGCCATAGGTATAGTTAAGCAGGGCGATGCGCATACCCTTGCGCTCGATGAACAGAGGATTGTGAGAACGGTAATCGGTGCTGTCGGCGAATACTCCCGTATGGGCGATATTATGTTCTTCGAGATAACGGAGCGTCCGCCTTACTCCCTCCGAACCGCAATCCAGAGAGTGGTTGTTCGCCAGTACGACGGCATCGGTTCCCGCGGTTTTTAGAGCGTCGGCAATTTCGACCGGCGAACGGAAGCACGGATAGCCGGTATAGGGCGCACGGTCGGAAAGCGTGGTTTCGAGATTGGCGATAACCAAGTCCGCCCGGTTCAGAATAGGTGCGACATATTTGAATGTATCGTTGAAATTGTAGCTGTTATCCCGGTATGCCCGTGATATTTGCGGCGTGTGAACCATAACGTCGCCGATAAATGCGATTTTGATGCTTTGCCGTATCTCCGGAGCGGGCCTCTCATCGTGCCTGGACGAAAATATGCCCTGCATGATGCCTGCCGCAATAAGCACGGCGACCGCAATCGCCAATATTTTTACCGGACGTAGGCGCATTCTGGTATCGCTATTTTTTCTCCCCGCGTTTCGGGAACCACCCTTTCTCCACGCGCTTCCGCTGCTCGAACAACTCGCCTATGCTCCAAAACGACGACGCTCCCCAGACTGCCAGCAACGTAGACCAGAGAACGTTTTCTGTAAGCAGAGAGACTGCGACGGCAGCGATACCCATAAGCAGGAACACCCACCAGCATTTTACGCCGAAATAGAATTCACCCTTGATGACGAGCGGATGAAATATGCCGATGACCAGGAATGTGGCCACGCCGATTATTATGCCTGTGAAATAGAGTTGCATTGTGCGTTATTTTTTGCAAATATAATAAAGTTTCCAAACAAAAAGGGCGATTCGTAGAAATCGCCCTGTAAGAAACTGGTTGGGTTTGCAAATCCAAACATCTTAACCGTTAGAAATTGTATTGCATCATGAAATTGACGCGCTGTCCGTGATGTTTCAGACCGTCCATGTTCTTGCGGCTTGCCCAAAGATACTCGGCGGCAATCTGGAACCGGCGGGTGACATTGCAGAAGATATTGCCGAAGATGTACTGTCCCATGCGGTATTCGTCGGTCGAATAGTAGCCGTTGTGCTTGCATACGGTTACAGCCGAATATCCGCCCGAGATTGCCACGTTGCGCCAGAGGTTAATCTGTGCGGCAGCCTGCCATCCGTACATAGGCATGGTTTGTATCGACGTATCTCTCATAGGATTCGGCGTGAAATCAAGACCCGAGCCCGTCAAATCCTGAATGTAAGGGGTGATGCCTTCGCCGTAAACGCCGTTGAAGAAGATTTGGAAAACCTTGCCGATGTGGATGTTGCCGCTGGCCTGTACGCCCCAGCCGAAGAGAGTGGTATTGCTGTCGGTCGTATCGTTGTGCAGATACATGTCGCGGAATACTGCGGATGCGCGGATATGGCTCTGACGGTGCTCGCCCCAGGCTACCTGCATGTAAACCGGGAAATCGGGAACTCGCTGCGGAATAGGATTGAAAGTCGTTCCGTAGGTGCCCGATACATGCGGCATTTCGGCAGCGACACCGAATTTCAAGTGGTCGTTGGCGAAAGGTATTTCGTAGCGGAGCACGGTGGCAAAATTGAAGTTGTAGGCGTTAGGACCTTGAAAATCTATGGTGTGTGGTGCTGCGGTCAAATCGCAGAAGGTCGTTACGTCGCGACCGATGGTCAGACCGAGGAACGAAACGTAGCCCGAACGCAGACGCGGAGTGTAGCTGCCCTGACGGCCGCCGCGGAAGTCGGCATCGAAGAATATAACTACCCTGCCGAGACAGCGGCTGTTGGCGATTCCGCGGAAATAGATGCGCGAAGTGGTCGCGTCCATTTCAAGTTTCTGCTTGTCGGCATAGTTGCGAATCATCGGGATGTCGTAAGGCACTACGTCGATATTGTTGATTGTGCTGTTGAAACCGTATGCCAGTCGGAGATTGACGTAGCCGCCGATGGCGAACGAGAACGTGTTGCGGTTATTGGCGAAAATCACGCTCGGTGCGGATACCTGCTGGAATCCGGCGCGTGTGGTTTCGCGATGGTCCTGAATCGCACTGCGAACGGCTGCGTTTTTCTGCTCGACCATTCTTTGCTGTGCGAACATCGGGTCGTAATTGGGATTGTTACGATATATCGTATCGGTCTCCCTCACCGATATGATATAAACCGCCGGTTCGTCGCTGTTGCGATTCCGCGAATTGTGACGACGTTGTGCCGATGCACCGACCGACAGTGAGGTCACCAGGAATAAGAGTAGAAATTTTTTCATAAACAAACTTTTTTGTTTCGTTGAATGTTTTGTTGTAAACTTACCGCCGCATGAAAATACAAGTTGTATGCCAACATGCTCGCAGGCATCGGCATCGTAATTGAGGGATAATTAGCGGTATATTCGGTCCGCCTTATGTCTCATGTTCGGCAAAACAAAAACATCGAGGCAATAAGTCCCCCTTTACAGAACTGCGGCGACAGGCGAGAGCAATAAAGTTTTTATTGCCGAGCCGCCAAAGCAGAAGAGCCGAAGGCTCAAAGGGGGATTTAGGGGGATAGGTAACAAGAAGAACGGGCAAAATCAAAATTTTGATTTTGCCCTCGCTTATTCGTATATTTGCCACCATGATAACATTTATACTTATACTCGTAGCGGCATCGATAGTGATGCTCGACCGGCTGTTTTACCGGCGCACTGTATCGGGATGGAAATGCCGTTTTGTCCGTATCGCTGCTGTCGCATTCTTGGCCGTGACCGACATGCTGCCGCTCGTATTGCTGTTTTTCGGATTAGTTTTGCCGGACAACACGCAATCTGTAATGACTGCCGGCATGTGGATGAATACCTTCTATTTCTTCGCCATTCTGCCGCGAATAGCCTTTTATGCCGGATTCCTGCCAATTAAAAACCGGTGGTTCGGACTTGCTGTCGGAACGGTATTGTTCGCAATCGTGTTTTCGATTCTTGCCGTCAGCACACTGCATACCCGCAGGAATATAATCGTCAGAGAATGCGAAGTTGAGTCCGTTTCGCTTCCTGCGGCATTCGACGGTTACAGAATAGCATTCTTTTCGGATTTGCACATCGGTGCGCTTCTCAACGCCGAGAAGGAGACGCGGAACATCGTGGACATAATTAACGGTCTGCATCCCGACCTCGTGATTTTCGGCGGAGATTTGATAAATCTACGTTATACGGAATTGACCGGTGAAATCAAACGTATTATCGGCAACATCGAAGCGCGGGACGGTGTTGTGGCAGTTATGGGCAATCACGATACGGGTATATATATAAAGGATACGGTCGCGCTGCCGAGAGCGGAGAATGTGCGGATGATAGATTCGGCGATGAGAGATATGGGCTGGATCCCGTTGCGGGACAGCACCGTCTATCTTGAACACGGAGGAGAGTCCATTTCGGTAACCGGAATAGATTTCACGGATGCTCTGCTCGAATACCGCCATTCACTGTTCATTTCGGAGGATTTCGATGCAGGGCCTTCGTTCGCCGATGTTCCGGACTCGATATTCAATATCGCGGTGTCCCATATGCCGCAGTTGTGGCGCAACATAACTGTTGCGAATCACGGAAATCTGACTTTGG
>CAZESW010000126.1:0-5400 GCA_964514795.1 uncultured Alistipes sp. | reverse complement strand
ACGATACCCGTACCGTCCGACGTGGTTACATAGTCGCCCGTGATTACGCGGAACGCATCGCCCATCGGCTTGACCCAAGGGATGAGCTGCTCGTAGCGGATGCCTTCCAAATCCTTGCCCCTGTATATCTCAGTGCCGACCTCGAACGTGCCTTCCATCTTCTTGGTGAAGTATGCCGGCACGAGGTCTTTCGCCATGACGACTGTCTGCTCGGCATCGGTGTACGGATTGCGGCACTTGACGCGCACATACTCTATCGACGGGCCTACGCACAGAGCCGTGTTCGACGGCAGCGTCCACGGAGTGGTCGTCCATGCGAGGAAGAAGAGCTCGCCCTGCACGTCGTCGAACAGGAACTCGCTGCGCTCGTCGCGGACGATGCGGAACTGCGCCGTGCAGGTCGTGTCCTTGACGTCGCGGTAGCAGCCAGGCTGGTTCAGCTCATGGGTCGAGAGTCCAGTTCCGGCAGCAGGCGAGTACGGCTGAATGGTGTAGCCCTTGTAGAGCAGTCCCTTGTCGTACAGCTTTTTGAGCAGATACCAGAGCGTCTCGATATATTTGTTGTCGTAGGTGATGTACGGGTCGTCGAGATTGACCCAGTAGCCCATCTGACGGGTGAGCTTGCTCCATACGCCCGTGAATTTCATCACGTCCTCACGGCAGTGGCGATTGTACTCCTCGATGGTAATCTTCCTGCCTATATCCTCCTTGGTGATGCCGAGCGACTTCTCGACGCCCAGTTCCACTGGCAGTCCGTGGGTGTCCCAGCCCGCTTTGCGGTGAACGAGATAGCCCTGCTGCGTCTTGTAGCGGCAGAAGACATCCTTTATAGTTCGTGCCATCACGTGGTGGATGCCCGGCATGCCGTTCGCCGACGGCGGACCCTCGTAGAATACGAATGTCGGATGTCCCTCGCGTGTCGAGATGCTTTTGTGGAACGTGTCCTCGGCATCCCATTCGTGCAGTACCTCTTCCGCCAGTGCCGGCAGGTCGAGATTCTTGTACTCCTTGAATTTCATATATCGTTAATCTTTAATTTTGTGCAGATTTCGCTATTAACATGCAAAGGTATGAAAAAATATCGAAAGCGGTACGGTCTTTAAGGACTTTAACGACCTTAATGACATTAAAGAGTGTAAAAAATCGCCGCACCCGACAAGGTGCGGCGATTTTGCGGCTCGGTTGCCGGTTAAATCTCCATCAGCGTGGTCACGGGAGCGATTTTTTCGAGCCGCTCGCGACCGCCGATTTCGGGTATGCCGACAAGGAATACGAACTCCTTGATTTTGACTTTGTACTGCTTGCCGTCGCGTTCGATGGTCATGCTTTCGAGCGAACGCGCCACACCCTCGGCGGTGCCTCCGGTAGCCAGCACGTCGTCGAGCAGCGTTACCTCGAACGTGTCGCCCGTCGGAACGCCTGCTGCGATGTCGCTGCGGCGGTAGAAGAGTTTGTCGAATCCGTACTCCTTCTCAATCTGCACCTCGACCAAATCGCCGTCGTTGAACGGCAGTTTGCCGCTCTTGCGCATCGGGATGATGTTCTCGACGCAGCCGTCCCCGGTCAGCAGCGGAGCGGCGAACAGGAATGCGCGCGCTTCGGGAGCCGCGATGTTCGGTGCGGTTGTTGCGGCGTTCAGCGCGTCGATAACCTCGCGAAAGGCCTTCTTCGATTGCAGGAACGGAATTATGTCGATGAAGTTGATTCCCTTTTTCGGGAAGTCCTTGTAAAATTTCAGTGTTTCGAGCATTGTGTGAGCGATGTTTTAAGTGTTTCTGTTGTGCAAAGATACGATTAAGCGAGAGCAAAAGCAAATTTATTTGCTTTTGCCCGCTTATTAAAGTCCTTAAAGACCTTAACGACCTTAAAGACTTTAAGGAAAAGTGGCGAAAGCCTTTAATTTCGCGATAATTGGTTATCTTTGCGCGTTGTTTAGATTATAATTATGTCCGGATTCGCAAAATCGGCGGTCGCCTGTATCGCCTTCGCCTGTATCTCTGTTGCCGCGTCGGCGCAGACATATCTGAAACTCAATGCCCTCTATGCCGTTGTAGGCGTAGTCGCTCCGTCGCTGGAAGTCACCATGTCGCCGCACTCGACCATGTCGCTCGACATCACCTACTCGCCGTGGCGGTCGGTGAACGGGGCGCACCTCAATTTCGGAATCGTCAATGCCGAGTACCGCTACTATTTCAAGCAGTCGGGCAGCGGCTGGTACGTCAGCGGCAATGCTGGCATGACCGGCTTCGACATCAGCAAACCTATATTCATGACGCGCAAGACCGTGCTGGCGTTCAGGAGCGGTTACAGCAAGGGCTTCGGACTTATGGTCGGTGTCGGATTCGGTTATCAGCACGTGTTCCGCGAACGGTGGGTGGTCGATGCTTTCGTCGCGGGCGACTGGTTTTGCAGCTGGTACAACGGCTATTCTCAGAGCGGCGTAATCAATATGAATCCGTATGGGCATGAGAATCTGGTGAATCCCGACCCGTTCAACGGTTCGGGCGAGATTCTGCCGTCGAAACTCGGAGTGTCGATAGGTTACCGTATCATCAGTCCCGACAGGAAGAATCGCAGGAAATAAAAATCGGTGCGCCATAGCAGGCAATCTGCTGTGTTGTTTTCAGCGGGGAAATAAGGTGATTAAGGTAGATAAAATATTTAAGGTGTTTAATGCCGCCATCGGTGGGGGAATCATTAAACACCTTATTTACTTTATGGCGGCAGGCCTAATGCCTGCCGCGTAACCTTAAACACTTATTCCTATATCTAAGGTTCCCAAGCCCTTTGAGACTTACACCGTCATAATCTCCTTCTCCTTCTTCTCGAACTCGGCGTCGATAAGTTTGGAGAATTTTTCGAGCAGTTTCTGCACCTTTGCCTCGCCGTCCTTGCTCTCGTCCTCAGGCATTCCCTCCTTGATGGCCTTCTTGAACGCCTCCACTGCGTCGCGTCGTGCGTTGCGCAGCGAAATGCGGGCAGTCTCGGCCTCGGCTTTCGACTGCTTCACGAGGTCCTTGCGTCGCTCCTCGGTGAGCGGCGGCATCGTCAGGCGGATATGCTCGCCGTTGTTCGACGGAGTGAGTCCGATGTTGGCGTCGAGAATCGCCTTCTCGATAACGCGAATCATATTCTTGTCCCACGGCTGAATCAGAACCGTTTTGGCGTCCGGTACGGTTACGCTCGCTACGCCCGATACGGGGGTTTGCGAACCGTAGTAGTCCACGAACACGCCGTTGAGGATGTTGGTGGATGCTTTGCCGGCACGGATGTTCATCAATGCGTCTTCCAGAAAGTCTACGGCTTTCTGCATGCGGTCGGAAGCTTCTCCGAGAATCGATTTGGTATCCATATTATTTGTCGTTTATAGTTGTTTCTATCGCTTTGACGAGTTGCACGAACTCCGCCTTTTCGAAACCGACGGTCGCCAGCACGACGCGTCCATCGCGGTCTATCAGGAAGTTGCGCGGAATGTAGTTCGTCGCGAACTTGCCGAATATCGACTGGTCGGGGTCGAGCCCCATCGGGAATTCGTAGCCCGTGCGCTTGCGGAAATCCTCCACCGCGCGACGTGTCTCGCCTCTCGAAATCGGGATGAACACGAAATCCCTGCCCTTGAAACGGTCGATGATGTCCGCCTGCACGTATTTCAGCTCCTCGCGGCACGGCGGGCACCATGTCGCCCAGAAATTGACCAGAACGACCTTTCCGCGCAGGTCGGCGAGCGTGATTCGGCTGCCGTCAATCATCTCGACCGTGAAATTCGGTGCTGTCGTGCCCTGTTTGGCGCGCGTGGTGGCTGCAATCTGCGCCGCCTCGTCGTTCTGCGCCTTCGCCTGCTGCGGATTCCACAGCAGCAGTACCGCACATATCGCGACTATCGCCGCGAGCATGAACCACATCGTGGTGATGCTCCTTTTTTTCGCTGTTTTCATAATAAGGTTTTAAAGGTCGTTAAAGTCGTTAATGACTCCGATAAAAAATTACTGTTTTACCAGCGTACCGATTTTCTCGCCGTCGAGAACCTTTTTGAGGTTGCCTTCGGTGTCCATGTCGAATACCACGATATTCAGACCGTTCTCCTTGCAGAGCGTGAATGCGGTCATATCCATGATTTTCAGATTGCGTTCGTAAACCTCGTCGAACGTAATCTCGTCGAACTTGACTGCCGAAGGGTCTTTCTCCGGGTCGGCGGAATAGATGCCGTCCACGCGGGTTCCCTTGAAAAAGCCGTCCGCCTCGATTTCGATACCGCGCAAAGCCGATGCCGAATCGGTCGAGAAGTAAGGATTCGACGTTCCGCCGCCGATGATTACCACGTATCCCGCTTCGAGATACTCCAATGCCTTGTCCTTGGAGTAGTACTCGCCGATAGGCTCCATGCGGATGGAGGTGAGGACCTTGCACTTCACTCCCTCGCCGATGAGTGCGGTTTGGAGAGCGAGCGAGTTGATAATCGTCGCGAGCATTCCCATCTGGTCGCCCTTCACACGGTCGAAACCGCGTTTGGCACCCTGCAATCCGCGGAAGATGTTGCCGCCGCCGATAACTATGCCGACCTGTACTCCCGATTCTGCAACCTCCTTAATCTGAACGGCGTATGCGTGCAGACGGTCGGTCGAGATTCCGTATTTCTGTTCGCCTTGTAGCGACTCTCCGCTGAGTTTGAGCAGTATTCTGTGGTATTTCATAATCTTTGATATTTCGTTTATTGTGCGAAGATAGTAATTTTTTGCGAGTTTCAACCAATGGTCGAAAAATAACGGTGCGTGATAACGGGCGGGCTGTGGTGGTGTATTGGGCGGCGAGAAAATAAGGTGTTTAAGGTGGCAGCAGGAGCATTGCGACTCCTGCTGCCATAAGGTTGCGGCGGTAAAGCCGCCTTTAAGGCAGATAATGTCGCCGAACTTAATCTCGCTTATGCCGGGAATCATTAGGGGCCTTATTTGCCTTATAGCGGCAGGCGGAAAAGCCTGCCGCGTAACTTTAAATCACTTTATAGCCTATTCCCGCCACAAACCGCTGTCGGAGCAACAGGGAATAAGCCGCCGGATTACTCTGCCGGCTTGTAGTCGATGCTCTTGGCGAGAACGAACACCGAATAGTGGTCTTTCACTCTCGGCAGTTCCACTACGTCGCCGTCCTTGACATCCTTGTAGGCGATGTACTGCACCGAAATCTTCTTGCCGTCGGGAGTTATGGCTTTGAGACCGGACGGAACAATCATGCGCCAGCCCTCCTTGATGCTGATTTTCTGCATGTCCTTGGTGTTGCGGACGATGCAGTAGACGCGACCGTCGCCGTGGGCCGTGATTCTGCCGCCTTCGGTCAGAACATTCTTGACCGATTTGTTGGTCAGCATCTCGAAGCCCTCGAACTCCTTGGGATATTCGTCGCTCA
>CAZESW010000125.1:0-5443 GCA_964514795.1 uncultured Alistipes sp. | reverse complement strand
CACTATCAGGACGACAAGAAACTGCGCGTCGTAGAGGCTGAGGAGAACATCTCGCTGTTCCTCGGCTATACGGTTATCGAGGTCGAGAAGTCGGGCGAAGCAATCGCTTCGGTCGTTGCGCAGGAGGCTACCAAGCAGAACCGAATCAAGATTTCGGGCAAGTATTTCTCCGACTGTACGGGCGATGCGCACCTCGCGGTTATGGCGGGTGCCGAGTGCCGCATGGGTCGTGAGGCGCGTGCCGAGTTCAACGAGAGCCTCGCTCCGGAGAAGGCGGACGATATGACGATGGGCGTATCCATCGAGTGGTACTGCGAGGACTGGAACACCCCTTGCACTTTCCCCGATTCGCTCGACTGGGGTCTGAAACTCGACGAATATACGGTAGAGCCGGTACACCGTGCCAACTGGTACTGGGAGGTCGGCATGATGGACGACCAGGTGGCCGATGCCGAAAAGGTTCGCGACTACGGTATGTACGTCGCCTACTCGACGTTCTCCTACTGCAAGAACCGCTACTCCAAGAAGGAGGACTGGCAGTGCACCCACCTCACATGGGTTTCGCACGTTTCGGGCAAGCGCGAATCGCGCCGTGTAATGGGCGACTATATCCTGCGCGAACAGGATTTGACCCGTCCTATCCGCCACGAGGATGAAACCTGCACCACAACATGGCGTATCGACCAGCACTATCCTATGGAGAAGAACAGCAAGGATTATCCTAACGCCGAGTGGATGTCTTACGGTGTGCTTACGCCGATTGACTTCTACGCGCTTCCTTACCGCTGCTTCTACTCGAAGGATGTGCCTAACATGTTCATGGCGGGACGTAACATTTCGGTTACCCACATCGCGCTCGGTTCTACCCGCGTGATGCGTACCTGCGGACTTATCGGCGAGGTTGTCGGTATGGCTGCCAAGGTCTGCGCCGAGCATGACGCAATGCCTCGCGATGTATATATGACCTATTTCGAGGATTTGAAGGCTCTGATGCGCAAGGGTACGGGACGTACCGATGTTCCTTACACGCAGTTCTATCATCAGGTAGACCGTACGGGACACCAGGCGGAGGACAGATAGCCTTTGCAACTCTTTTCGCGAGATTTCACATTTTGTACTCGGTCATTTACGACCTGTAAACTCCCTCGTACAGAATGCGAAATCTCATCGAAAATATCTTGCAAAGTTTGCCGAAAAAGTGGGATTAAATTAGAGTCCTTGGAGACCATAATGACCTTAAAGACTTTAAGGACTTTAAGGACTTTAAGAACTCTTGTAAAAAAGAAAAATTACTATGAGACAAGTAGTATTGACAGCGCCTAAGACGCTGGAATTCCGCGAGGTCGCCGATTTGAAGGCTGCCGACCTGAAAGCGGATGAAATATTGATAAATGTCAAGCATATCGGTATCTGCGGTTCGGAGATTCACTCCTACCACGGTCTGCATCCGGCAACGTTCTATCCGGTAGTGCAGGGACACGAATATTCGGGTATCGTCGTGGCCGTCGGCAGCGACGTGAAGACGGTGAAGGTCGGCGACAAGGCGACCGCCCGTCCGCAGTTGGTATGCGGCGAGTGCGGCCCGTGCCGTCGCGGCCAGTACAACGTCTGCCAGAACCTGCGTGTGCAGGCATTCCAGGCGGACGGTGCCGCGCAGGATTTCTTCATCGTTCCGGAAGACCGCGTAGTCCGTATTCCGGACGATATGCCGCTCGAATATGCCGCTATGGTAGAGCCTGTTGCCGTCGGCGCACACGCTTCGTCGCGTCCGCACGATTTGACGGGCCGCAACGTCGTCGTGTCGGGTGCCGGAACCATCGGTAACCTTATCGCGCAGTTCGCGAAGGCCCGCGGTGCCAAACGCGTGGTGATTACCGACGTCAGCGATTTGCGTCTTGCCAAGGCTCGCGAATGCGGTATCGAATATACGGTTAATGTCGCCAAGCGGAATCTCGGCGAGGCGCTGAACGAAATCTTCGGCGACGAGGGATTCAGCGTCGGCTTCGAAGTTGCCGGTGTCGAGGTTTCGGTGCGCTCGCTTATGGAGCTTATCGAGAAGGGCGGCGACGTGATTATCGTAGGCGTTCATGCCAAGGACCCTGCAATCAGCATGTTCTACCTCGGCGAGCACGAACTGAACCTTATCGGTTCGATGATGTACCGCCACGAGGACTATCTGAAAGCCGTCGAGGAGATTGAGTCGGGACGCATCAACCTGAAACCGCTTATCTCCAACCGTTTCACGTTCGAGCAGTACGATGAGGCATACAAGTTCATCGATGCCAACCGCGAGACGAGCATGAAAGTAATGATTGACTTGTAGGCCTATGAATCCGAAAAAGGTAATAGGCATAGGCGAATTGTTGTGGGATGTGCTGCCTGCCGGCAAACGGATAGGCGGCGCACCCGTCAATTTCATCCACTATGTCAATCAGTCAGGCTGCGAGGGATATGCTGTGAGCGCGGTCGGCAGCGACACTTCGGGCGACGAACTTATGGAAACGTTCGTTTCGCTCGGTCTGAATGCCGACTATTTGCAGCGCAACGCATTCCCGACGGGCAGCGTCGGCGTAACGCTCGACGACAAGGGCGTGCCGACATACGATATCTACGAGAATGTCGCGTGGGACAATATCGCGACCGACGAGGCGACACTCGCTCTGGCTTCCGGTGCGGATGCCGTGTGCTGGGGCTCGCTCGCACAACGCAGCGAAGTTTCGCGCAAGACGATTCTCGCAATCGTGGATGCCGTCCACGAAGACGCTTTGAAGGTGTTCGACATCAATCTGCGTCAGAACTACTACGACGAACCTACGATTGCCGCTTCGCTCGACCGGGCTACTATATTGAAACTCAACGATGACGAATTGAAGGTCCTCGCTCCGATATATTCGCTCTCGGGCGACGACGAAGCGCAGCTGCGACAACTTTTGGAGCGTTTCTCGCTGCGGTATATCGTCTATACGATGGGCGCGGTCGGCAGCCTGATTCTCGGTTCCGACGGCAGCCGCTCGTATGTCGCTACACCGAAAGTCGAGGTCGCCGATACGGTCGGCGCTGGCGATTCGTTCACCGCGACGTTCGTGTCGATGCTTCTGCAGGGCCGCACTCTCGCCGAGGCGCACCGTCGCGCTGTCGAGGTCGCCGCATACGTCTGCACCTGCAACGGCGCAATCGCACCTCTCGCAGGCGTGTGATAACGGGCAGGTTGGACGGCGAAAGAATAAGGTTTTTAAAGTAGTTAAGGTGGATAAGGTGTCTAATGTCGCCGAACAGGCATAAAGAAAATCCCGCTTTCGCGGGAATCGTTAAATACTTTAAGCACTTTATAGCGGCAGGCTTTTCGGCCTGCCGCATTACATTAAATCACCTTATAATTATTCCCGCCAACCTTCTTGACCCTCCCGATGTTCCCGTTAAGACCCTTAACGGCTTTCTTTTTCGGGGGACTCCGCTGCTCTCTTCTGCCGAATCTTTCCTTTTTCTTTCGTTTTGTTTCCTTTTTGTGTCGGTTTTGCGAAAAAAATCGTGCGAAGTTGTAAGAAATTGTTTTATTTGTTATAATTTTGTAACCGTAAATGCGATTAAACGAAAACAATTATAATATGACAAAGCAATTCGATGTGATTATTATCGGCGGTGGTGCGACGGGTGCCGGTGTGGCACGCGACTGCGCCCTGCGAGGCATACGCGCCTTGCTGCTCGAACGGTTCGATATCGCCACCGGTGCGACGGGCCGCAACCACGGTCTGCTCCACAGCGGTGCGCGTTATGCCGTTACCGACCGCGAATCCGCCGAGGAGTGCATCCGCGAGAATATGATTCTGCGCCGTATCGCTTCCCACTGCGTCGATGAAACCGACGGCCTTTTCATCTCGCTGCCGGAGGACGGACTCGAATTTCAGGCGAAATTCGTCGAGTCGTGCCGTGCTGCTGGAATCCGTGCCGACATCATCGACCCGAAGGAGGCCCTGCTGCTCGAACCGTCCGCCAATCCTGCCATGATAGGCGCCGAGCGCGTTCCCGACGGCTCCATCGACCCGTTCCGTCTGACTGCTGCGAACATTCTCGACGCGAAGGCTCACGGTGCGGAGGTGCTGACATATCACGAGGTGCTCGACCTTATCCGCGAACAGGACCGTATCGTCGGAGTGAAGGTTCTCGACCGCAAGACGGGCGAGAAAACCGAGTACCGCGCCCAAATCGTTGTCAATGCCGGCGGTATCTGGGGTCACGAAATCGCCAAGAAGGCGGGCGTTACCGTGAACATGCTTCCGGCGAAGGGCGCATTGCTTATCTTCGGACACCGTGTGAACAACATTGTCATCAACCGCTGCCGCAAACCTGCGGATGCCGACATCCTCGTGCCTGGCGATACGATATGCCTTATCGGTACGACGTCGAGCAAAGTCCCGTTCGAGGAGTGCGACAATATGTACGTTACCGCCGACGAGGTGGATTTGTTGCTGCGCGAGGGCATGAAACTCGCTCCGTCGTTGGAGCACACCCGTATCCTGCGTGCTTATGCCGGCGTCCGTCCGCTCGTCGCTTCGGATGACGACCCGAGCGGTCGAAGTGTCAGCCGCGGAATCGTGGTTCTCGACCACGCGAAGCGCGACGGCATCGAGGGATTCATTACCATTACGGGCGGAAAACTCATGACTTACCGTCTGATGGGCGAATGGACCACCGATTTGATTTGCAAGAAACTCAATCTCTCCGCCAAGTGCGTTACCGCCGAGGAGAAACTCCCGGGTTCGCGCGAGGAGGAGAAGGTTTCGCGCAAACTTATCTCCGTTCCTGCCATGCAGCGCGAGTCGTCGATATATCGCCACGGCGATATGGCGGAGCGCGTCGCTGCCGAGACTCCTGCCCAGCGTTCGCTCGTCTGCGAATGCGAGGAGGTGTCCGCCGGTGAGGTCGAATATGCCATAAACGCTCTCGACGTGAACAACCTCGTGGACCTGCGCCGCCGTACCCGCGTCGGCATGGGAACGTGTCAGGGCGAGTTGTGCGCCTGCCGTGCTGCGGGACTTATGGCGGAGAAGGGAAAATACTGTACCTGCCGCGCGAAACAGGATTTGACGAACTTCCTCAACGAACGCTGGAAGGGTATGTCGCCGGTCGCATGGGGAGATACGCTGCGTGAAAGCGAATTCACGATGTGGCTCTACGACGGTGTATGCGGTTTAACGAATCAAAAAACGGAATAGTATATGAAATTCGATAGTGTAATAATAGGCGGCGGTCTTTCGGGACTCGTGTGCGGTCTCCGGCTGGCGAAGGCGGGACAGCGTTGTGCAATCATAACGTCGGGTCAGAGTGCACTGCACTTCTCGTCGGGTTCGTTCGACCTGCTCGCGGCATTGCCCGACGGCACGGCAGCGGAGAATCCCGCTGTAGCGGTAAAGGCTATCTCGGAACAGTCGCCCGAGCATCCTTA
>CAZESW010000124.1:0-5574 GCA_964514795.1 uncultured Alistipes sp. | reverse complement strand
TCGGCGGTATGCGTATATGCCTTGGCGGAGAGCATCAAACGGGTTTCGGGCAGCGTATTGCCGTTATCGCGAATCTCGGCGAGCACACGGTCGTAATCCGACGGGTCGCAGACTACCGTAACGTCGCGGTAGTTCTTCGCGGCACTGCGCAGCATCGACGGACCGCCGATGTCGATATTCTCGATGGCATCCTCCATCGTAACATTCTCCTTGGCGATGGTTTCGCGGAACGGATAGAGATTCACGCATACCATGTCGATGAATCCGATGCCGTTTTCGCGCAACGCCTGCAAGTGGTTCTCGTCGTCGCGGCGAGCCAGCAACGCACCGTGAACTTTCGGATGCAGCGTCTTCACGCGGCCGTCGCAAATCTCCGGAAATCCCGTAACGTCGCTGATGCCTATCGTCTTGACGCCGCTCTGTTCGAGCAGACGCTGTGTTCCGCCCGTAGCGATTATCTCCCAACCCAGCGACTGCAATCCTTCGACGAACTCGACGAGTCCGCTCTTGTCGCTGACACTTACCAATGCTCTCATATCTCTTGTTCTTTTATTGAAACCTATTTTATTATCACTCCCTCCTTGTCGGTCACACGTCCGATTACCGAGGCCTTTTCGCCCGCCGCAGCGAGAATCTCAATCGCTTTCTGCGCTTCGCTTCCGTCGAGGGCTATCACCATGCCGACGCCCATGTTGAAGATGTTGAACATCTCGCGGTGCGGGATGCCGCCCCACTTCTCCAACAGTCCGAACAGAGGCAGAATCTCCCACGAGCCCTCCTCGATTTCGAGACCCTGTCCGTCGTGGAGAATGCGCGGGATATTCTCGTCGAATCCGCCGCCCGTAATATGGCTGATACCGTGAACGTCGCAGTTGCGAACGACCTCCAAAACCTGCTTGACATAGATTTTGGTCGGTGCGAGCAGCGCTTCGCCCAACGTGCGGCCGCCGAGTTCGTCGTACTGCTTGTCGAGTTCGAGCGCATTGTCAGCCAGAATCTTGCGCACGAGGCTGAATCCGTTGGAGTGAACTCCGCTCGATGCTATGCCGACCAGAACGTCGCCCGCCTTGACCTTGGAGCCGTCGATAAGTTTGGCGCGCTCCACGACGCCGCAGGTAAAGCCCGCTATATCGTATTCGCCCTCGGTGTACATGCCCGGCATCTCGGCCGTCTCGCCGCCGATAAGTGCGCAGCCCGCCTGACGGCAGCCCTCGGCCACACCGGCCACGATTGCCTCGATTTTCGCAGGTTCGTTGTGTCCGACAGCGACATAATCGAGGAAGAACAGCGGCTCGGCACCCTGCGCCAGCACGTCGTTCACGCACATCGCAACGGCATCTATGCCGATAGTGTCGTGCTTGTCCATCGCGAACGCGAGTTTCAGTTTCGTTCCGACGCCGTCGGTTCCGCTCACGAGCACCGGCTCCTTGACGCCGAGCGACGCGAGGTCGAACATTCCGCCGAATGCCCCGATATTTCCCATTACACCCGCACGGGCGGTAGACGCCACGTGGGATTTGATACGGCGGACAACTTCGTAACCTGCTTCGAGGTTCACACCCGCCTTTTCATAACTTTCAGCCATATATACTATGTTTTATTGATATTTCGAGTTAAAATTTTCCATCCTTGTTCGCCTCCTCTATCGTCTGATACAGACCCGTCGGATACTCGCCCGTGAAGCATGCGAAGCACAGTTCGCTGCGATTGCTTGCAGCCTTCAACGTCGCCTCCCGGGAGAGGAACGCCAGCGAATCGGCACCGATAAGGCGGCACACCTCGTCGGTATCGCGATGGGCGCACATCAACTCGTCGTAGGTCGAAATATCGACGCCGTAGAAGCACGGGTGCGTGATGGCCGGACTCGCGATACGCACGTGAACCTCGGTGGCACCGACTTCGCGGAGCAAATCGACGATACGGCGCGAGGTCGTACCGCGCACTATCGAGTCGTCGATGAGCACGACACGCTTGCCGTTCACGATGCTGCGGACGGCCGACAGTTTCATCTTCACACCCTTTTCGCGCAGAGCCTGCGACGGCTGGATGAAGGTACGTCCGACGTATTTGTTCTTGATGAGTCCCATTTCGTAAGGGATGCCGCTCTCCTCGCTGTAACCCATCGCGGCACTGAGGCTCGAATCGGGAACGCCGATAACGATATCTGCCTCGGCTGGCGATTCGCGGTAGAGCAGACGGCCCGACTCCTTGCGGAAAGCGTGGACGTTGCAGCCCTCGATGTCGCTGTCGGGACGGGCGAAGTAGATATACTCCATAGCGCACATCTTGCGGCGCTGGTACTGCGAATAGTAGTTGCTGCGCAGACCCTTGCGGTCGATGGTTACGATTTCGCCGGGTTCGATGTCGCGGAGGAACGTCGCTCCGATAACGTCGAAAGCGCAGGTTTCGCTGCTGACGACATATCCGTCGCCGAGTCTGCCGATTGACAGCGGACGCAGACCGTATTTGTCGCGGCATGCATAGATGCGGTTCTTGGTCATTATCAGGAACGCGAACGCGCCTTCGAGCATGTTGAGCGCGTCGATAATCGCCGTTATGCGGTGCTGGTTGCCGTCTTTCTTGATAAGGTGGGCGAGCAGTTCGCTGTCGGAGGTCGAATGGAACAGACTGCCGCGGCTTTCGAGATAGTCGGCGAGCTGACGCGAATTCACGAGGTTGCCGTTGTGGGCCAGCGCGAAATCGCCCGACTTGTGGCGGAAAAAGAACGGCTGCACATTGTCCAGACCGCCGCCGCCCGTGGTCGAATAGCGGACGTGGCCGATACCCATGCTGCCCGGGAGCGATGCCAGTTTATCCTCGTCAAAAACCTCGCTCACCAGTCCCTGTCCGCGCTGACGGCACAATGCGCCCTCGTCGTTCACGCAGACGATGCCGCAGCCCTCCTGTCCGCGGTGCTGCAACGAATGCAGGCCGTAATAGATTATCGACGAAGCATCATGCACTCCGTACACACCGAAAACTCCGCACTCCTCGTGCAGTTCGTCGAAAATATTGTCGTGTTCCATAATCATCTTTTTCGTTTTGCGGTATGGCGAGCGGTCAAACTCGCCATACCCGTCGTATGAAATTCGCGAAAATTACGAATGCTTCAAACAAACCGCGTCTACACGCTTTAAGATTTATTTTCGAGCAGATTCTGCGTTAAGTCCGAAGGCGAATACCGGGAGTATTTGCCGAGGACGCGACGCAAAATATGCCGGAAAGAGGCTTAAAGCGACGAAAGACGGTGATAAATTTCCTCGTAGGCCTCGATTACATGGCCAAGGTCGCGGCGGAAACGGTCTTTGTCGAGTTTCTCGTTGGTCTTGACATCCCACAGACGGCAGGTGTCGGGGCTGATTTCGTCGGCGAGAACGATTTTGCCGTCGGAAGTGCGGCCGAACTCGATTTTGAAGTCGATAAGGTTGATGTCCATCTTCTTGAACAGGTCGATGAGAATCTCGTTCAGCTTGCCCGTAACCTTATAGATATAGTCGAGTTCCTCGTAGGTTACCACTCCGAGAGCCACTGCGTGGTGGTCGTTGATGAGCGGATCGCCGAGTTCGTCGGCCTTGTAGCAGATGTCGAAAATGACGTTGCCCGGCTTGATGCCCTCTTCGAGGCCGAGGCGCTTGGCCATCGAACCTGCGATATAGTTGCGCACGATTACTTCGAGCGGAATAATCGACACCTTGCGGCAAATCTGGTCGCGGTCGTTGATGGTCTCGATGTAGTGGGTTTCGATGCCCGCCTTGTGGAGGTACTCGAAAATGATGGTCGAGATTTTGTTGTTCAGCACACCCTTGTTGGCGATGGTCGCCTTCTTGATGTTGTTGTACGCCGTAGCGGCATCCTTGTAGTGGATAATGATTTTGTCCGGATCATCCGTGGCGTAAACCTGCTTTGCCTTGCCCTCGTAGAGCATATCCAACTGTTTCATAGTTTTGTAAACGTTTATTGGTTTTATTGAATCTTTGTCTTTTTACTTTTTGCGGAAATAGTTCACCGCATTCTCGAATATCGACTGGCGTTTGTTGCCGTGGATATTCTTCATCAGCCCTTCGTCGAAACGCTCGGTGTGGCCCATCTTGCCGAGAATCCGTCCGTCGCGGCTGATGATACCCTCGATGCCGTAGTACGAACCGTTAGGATTGAACGGAGCGTCGGTCGTCGGACGACCCTGCGCATCGGCATACTGGAACGCCACCTGACCGTTGGCGAACAGCTCCTCCGCCATCGATTCGCTGACGACGAACTTGCCCTCGCCGTGGCTGACGGCGATAGAGTGCAACTCGCCGACCCCGAACGACGACAGCCATGGCGAAGCCGTCGTACCGACACGGGTCGTAACGATTTGCGAGATATGGCGGTGAATATCGTTGTGGAACAGCGTCGGCGACTCTTTGCCGACCATTCCCAGACGTCCGTAAGGGAGCAGACCCGACTTGACGAGTGCCTGGAAGCCGTTGCAGATACCGAGAATCAGACCGCCGCGGTCGATAAGCGCATGAACCGACGCGGTGACTCCGGCGTTGTTGAGCACGCTCGCGATGAATTTGCCGCTGCCGTCCGGTTCGTCGCCGAGCGAGAAACCGCCGCTGAACACCAGAATGTGGCAGGCGTCGATTTCGCGGCACATACGCTCGATGGACTCCGAAATCGCTTCGCCCGTCAGGTTGCGGAACACGCCGATTTTGGTCTTCGCACCTGCACGCTCGAATGCGCGCGCCGTATCGTAATCGCAGTTCGTTCCCGGGAATACCGGCAGGTAAACCTTCACTTCATCGGTCGCTTCGCCCGCATACTCCGCAGCCTTGCGGGTGCAGTCGCCGCAGCGGACCGCTTCGCCCGACTTGCCGCGGGCAGGATATATCTTCTCGAAACGCTCGGTGTTCGCCTTGTAGAGTTCGTCCAGAGAGAAACGCTCGCCGTTCACGGTCAATGCCGCCTCGGCTACGGTTTCGCCGAGCAGAACGGCGTTCGGGTCGTCGATTTCGCCGCTGCACTCCACCACAATCGAACCGTAAGACCAGTCGAACAGCGTATGCTCGTCGCACGCGATGTTCGCTCCGATTTCGTTGCCGAACGACATTTTGGCGACAGCCTCCGCCACACCTCCGAATCCGACAGCCCATGCAGCCGAAATGCGTCCGTCGGCGATTGCATCGCTGACGAGGGCGAAATTGTGCTTCAAAGCCTCGCAGTCGGGAGTGAAATTGGCGTTAGGCCTATGCTCGACGAGGTATATTTTGTCGCCCGCCTTCTTGAATTCGGGGCTGATTACGTTGCGTGCATCCACGGTCGTTACGCCGAACGCCATAAGCATCGGCGGAACGTCGATGTCGCGGAAGGTTCCGCTCATGGAGTCCTTGCCGCCGATGGACGGAAGACCGAACTCCTTCTGCATGCGCAGCGCACCGAGCAGAGCCGCCATAGGTTTGCCCCACGAACGGTCGTCGGTCATGCGCTCGAAATACTCCTGATACGAGAAGCGCATCTTCTCGTAGCGCGCTCCGCAGGCAACAGCCTTTGCGGCGGCCTCGACAACGGCATCTTCGGCGCCGTGATAAGTGC
>CAZESW010000123.1:0-5575 GCA_964514795.1 uncultured Alistipes sp. | reverse complement strand
CCAGTTGTCCGGCACCTCGATGATGACATCGGAGTAGAACGGCTGGTGTGTGACGGACGTGAGCGAAACGTAGTCGGACATCTTCACGGGCAGCGACTCGGCGAACGATTTAGGCGTGTACTCCTTGCCGTTGTAGGTGAACTTCTCCGGCATCACGCCGAAATATGCGTCGAGAATGCCGTTGAGACCGTCCTGCCATGCAGTAGTCAGTTTCTTGTTCGGGCACTTGATGATAGCGTCCACATACGCTTTCAGTACGGCGTCGATTTCGTTGAAATGCGGTTTGTCGGTGCCGTAGTTCAGACCCGGGTAAACCTCCTCGGGAACGATACCGTAACGTTCGATGCCGTGGATGACGTCGTGAGCCGCTCCTCCGACTGCGAAGTTGAGCGAACCGTGCAGACGGACGTATTTAACCGCCTTCTCGAAATAGATGTTGCGGACTATCCACATTTCGGACAGGTCCATTTCTGCGCCTCCGGCACGAATTATTTCGTTCTCGATGAACGAGAGCGTCGAGTAGCACCAGCAGGTGCCGCTGCGGAACTGGTTCTTGACCGAGGTGGTCTTCACGAGTTTGCCGTCGGTGAATCCGTAGCCCTTCTCCTCGGTTTTCGCGTCCTGTGCCGATGCCTGCAATGCAAAGCCGAGCATCAGAAACGCCACTGCAAATAATTTCTTCATTGTCGCTATTTTTTGCTGTTTGAAATAATATTCTTACACTCCTCGTAGGTCAGTTCCTCCGGCTTCCTGTTCTTCGGCAGGCGGTAGTTCTTGCCCTTGTAGGCGATATACGCACCGTAACGGCCGTTCTTGACGAGCATATCCTTGTCCTCGTCGAAGGTTTTGAGCGGAGTATTCGCCAGTTGGTTCTGCTGTTTCTGCGCTTCGAGCAGTTCCACGGCACGTTCGAGCGATACCGTGTACGGGTCGTCGGTCTTGGCGAGCGAGGCGAACATCTTGCCGAGACGGACGTAGCCGCCGAACTTGCCGATGCCGATTACGATGTCCTCTCCGTCGAGCTGTCCGACGGTGCGCGGAAGCGAGAAGAGTTCGAGTGCCTCTTCGAGCGTAATCGCTTCGATAAGTTGTCCCTTCTTCATCGAGGCGTAGCGCGGTTTCTCGCCCTCGCTGCCCTCGATTTCGACCATCGGGCCGTAACGGCCTATGCGGGCCTTGACGATATGGCCGCTCTTCGGGTCCGTACCCAGTATGCGGGCCTGCGAACTCTTGGTCGCCTGGGTTTCGATGGCCTTGTCCACGAGCGTATGGAACGGATTGTAGAACGAGTCAATCATCTGGTTCCATGTCAGTTCGCCGTCGGCTATGCGGTCGAACTCCTTCTCGACGTTCGCCGTGAAGTTGTAGTCCATAATCGAACTGAACTGCGCTTCGAGATAGTCGTTTACGACCATGCCGATGTCAGTCGGGGCAAGCCGGTTCTTCTCGGCACCGTAGTTCTCGCTCATCGTCTTCTCGGTGATGTTGGTGCCGCGCAGGGTAATCTGCGTATAGTTGCGTTTCTGTGCCTGCTTGTTTGTTTTGTCCACATATCCGCGGGCGATGATTGTCGAAATCGTCGGAGCATAGGTGGACGGACGGCCGATGCCGAGTTCTTCAAGACGCTTGACGAGCGATGCCTCGTTGTATCGGAGCGGCGGAGCGGTGAAACGCTCGGTCGCGGTTATGGTCGTGTAGTTGAGCTGCTGTCCGTTGGCGAGCGACGGCAGAAGCGAGGTTTCGCCCTGTTCGCCGTTCTCCTCCTCCTTCGATTCGGAGTAGAGACGCAGGAATCCGTCGAAGCGCATGGTTTCGCCCGATGCCGTGAATTTGTCGTCGCCGTCCGACATGGCGATGGTGATGACGGTGCGGTCGATGTCCGCAGCGACCATCTGCGAGGCGACGGTGCGTTTCCAAATCAGTTCGTAAAGACGCTTTTCGACTGCCGTACCCTCGATTGTGCGGCGTTCGATATACGACGGACGAATCGCCTCGTGCGCCTCCTGTGCGCCCTTGCTCTTGGTCGTATAGTTGTGCGCCGACGAATATTTCTCGCCGAAGAGGGCTGTTATCTCCTCCTTGCATTTGGCAATCGCAAGGCTCGAAAGGTTCACCGAGTCGGTACGCATGTAGGTTATGAGACCCTGCTCGTAGAGTTTCTGCGCGACGGACATGGTCTGCGATACCGACATGCCGAATTTGCGTCCCGCCTCCTGTTGGAGCGTCGAAGTGGTGAACGGAGGGGCCGGGTAGCGTTTGAGCGGCTTCTCCTCGGTCTTCTCGACGGTGAAAGTCGTATGTTTGCAGCGTTCGAGCATCGCTTCGGCATCTTCGCGGGTCGCGAATTTCTGCGGATACTCGGCTTTGAATACCGTTTTCGCAGGGTCGTCAATCGAGTAGAACTGCGCCACCACGCGGTACGAGGATGTGCTCTTGAACCCGATTATGTCGCGTTCGCGTTCGACGATAAGACGCACGGCGACACTCTGCACACGTCCTGCCGAGAGTGCCGGACGCACCTTCTTCCAGAGAATCGGCGACAGCTCGAAGCCGACCAGCCGGTCGAGCACGCGGCGGGCCTGCTGTGCATTGACGAGGTTCATATCTACCGTCCGCGGAGTCTCGATAGCGTGAAGAATCGCGTTTTTCGTGATTTCGTGGAATACGATACGCTTGGTCTGGTCTACCGGCAGTCCGAGCACCTCGGTAAGGTGCCATGCGATAGCCTCTCCCTCGCGGTCTTCATCGGATGCGAGCCAGACCGTCTTGACCTGCTTCGAAAGTTTCGACAGTTCGTCCACGACCTTCTTCTTGTCGGCCGGAATCTCGTATGTAGGGTGGTATCCGTCGGCTATGTTGATGCCCAGCTCCTTTTTGGAAAGGTCGCGGATATGGCCGAAACTCGACTTGACGACGAAGTCCTTTCCGAGGAATTTCTCGATGGTTTTCGCCTTGGCAGGCGACTCGACGATTACTAAGTTTTCTTGCATTATTCTAACTTGCTTCTGTTGTTTGTCAGACACAACGAAACCTAAGCGAAGGACTTAGGTTTCATCGGTTCCGGTGTTTGAATACTGTTTGCGGTCATACTGTCTACTTGAACAGCGTGTATGTCAGTTCGACGTGTATCGGAGCGTTGTTCTCGGCTCCCTCCATGCCCTGAATCACCGAACGCTTGAACGTGTAAGGCGATACCGCCTCCGGGCCGATGTAAATCGTGCGCGGTACGTAGCCGTCGGCGTTCTCGTCGAACGTGTACTTGCCGTCCGCACCCTTTTCGAGCGTCCGCACGTAGTTCATCAGTCGCTGCATGTAGCCCGTGATGTTCATCATGTAGCATGCACGGCTGCGGTTGATGTTGCCGTCGTAGTTCACGGTAGTGCTGTATGTCTGCTCGTAGACGTAGTCGTAGTCCACGATGTTGGTGAGCGAATTGAAATTCGTATACATTCCCAGTCTGCCTATCGACGCATTGAGTTTCGGCGTGATGAGTGCGGCGTTGCCCTGCGTGACGTTCCAGTCGTAGTCGGCGCCGGTGAGATAGAAATAAATCAGACACTGGTTGATGCCGACGAGCGAGTAGTCCTCTCCCTCGTCATTGACTACCGCATGGAGCTCGTCGATGAAATCGTCGGTGAAATAGAGCTCGGTGAGCGCACCCGCCATACCCTCGACGTAGCAAGTCTCGACTTTCGTGCGGTTCTCGCGCGGAATCTTGTTGCCCGACGCATCGTGGGCGTCCATCGCTATGTCGCCGAGCGTTCTGCCTCCGCTGAACGGAACCGTCGCTGCCGACATGTCGTGTTCTATCTTGTTCACCGACATGTTTTTGTCGATGCGAAGATAGTTGAAATAGTAGCTCATGCCGACGGTGTCCTTGATGAGCGTAGGGTCTTTCGGATTGCGGGTACGTCCTTCGATGTAGAGACCCGAACCCGAGAGTTTGGCGTTGAACATCGCACCGCGACCCTCCTGCGGCATTGACGCGAGGTCAGGCGCAATGTACACTCCGTGGAATTTCTCCATGAACTTCTCCTCGTCGTCGTAGTTCTCCAGTCCGTCGTTGGCATAGCCGTCCCACTCCGGCGAATTGTAGTTCTCCGGAATCATCATCAGACGGCGGACGAAATCCCATGTCGCTCCGTCGGCGGACATGTCCACCGGAGTCATCGCCACGGAGGTCGTGGACGGGCCGGTCTTCTCGCCGTCAGGGAAGGTGAAGGTGAACAGCGGTTTCGTCGGGTCGTAGGCCCCGGTCAGGTCGCAGTTTACGTAAGCCGTCGAGTCCTCGGCCGATATTGCACTGCCGAGCAGCGGTTTGACGAGCTCGTAGACGTTGTATTTCACCGGCGTGAGCGTGTCGCCGCAGAAATCGTCGATGGTCAGCAGCAGGTGCATCGTGTCGAAAATCGGTTTATAGCCGAATCCCTCCGTCACGCTGACCGAGTCCATGTATACGATGGTCGTCGCGAATCCCGCCTTGCGGATGCCGAATGTGTCGCTTCGCTCGATGCCGAAATATCCGTAGGATATGTTGGTCGAGAGCAGTGAGTCGGTGCGGTAGAGCGACGTTTCGAAAAAATTGCCGCTCGGTGCGGCCTTCTCCGTGTCACGGCTTTCGTCGTCGGTGCTGTTCTGTGAATCGAAGCGGATGACTTTTCCGCCCTTGAACGTCAGATGCCGCATCTCCATTTTCTGGTGTTCCGGCACTATTCCGTATCCCAATGTAGGGTCTACCGTAGGCGAACAGCCGGTGAGTACCGACATTCCGAAGATGCCGGCGGCTGTGAAAGTTGCGGCTATCGCCTTGCGCAGATTAAAATAACTCCTCATAAAAACGGTTGTAATTTTCGTAAAAACCCTCTTCCTCGGGCGACCGGTATTCGAGAACCGCCTTTCCGCTCTTGCGTGCAAGTTCCAGTATATTCGCATCGGCTCTCTCCGAACCCGCTATCACTCCGTCGATATGTGTCATAACGTAACGATAGAGATTTTCGTATGAAGGAGTGTCGAGAATCGAAAGATTTTCGTCCGTTACGCCCTCGCCCTCGATTTTTCCGCGCAGCGGGCCGAGCGGCCGGGTGAATGCGTCGTCGTAGAGCGACACCACGATTTTGGTGTCGGCGAATATAGGGTCGTCGTTGAACACCTTGCGCAGATATATCGGAGCGATGGCCGAGAACCAGCCGTGGCAGTGTACGACGTCGGGCGTCCAGCGCAGTTTCTTGACTGTTTCGAGTACGCCGCGGGCGAAAAACACCATTCTCTCGTCGTTGTCGCCGAACTCGTTGCCCTCGGCGTCGGTAAGCACCGCCTTGCGGGCGAAAAAGTCGTCGTTGTCGATGAAATAAATCTGGATGCGGGCAGCCGGAATCGACGCCACCTTGATTATCAGCTGGTGGTCGTTGTCGTCGATGATGAGGTTCATGCCCGACAGACGGATAACCTCGTGCAATTGATTGCGGCGCTCGTTGATACATCCGTATCGCGGCATGAAGGTTCGGATTTCGTTGCCGCACTCCTGCATCGCCTGCGAAAGATGTCGGCACAAGGTCGATTCCTCGCTCTCCGGAAG
>CAZESW010000122.1:0-5608 GCA_964514795.1 uncultured Alistipes sp. | reverse complement strand
CGAAAGAGCGATATGTCTCGCCATCCAGTATCTGCGGAGTCAGGCACACGATTCCCGCACCCTCCGACTCCGCCCGTTCGACGGCCGAACGCAGACGTCGTTCACACTTTTCGCCCGCGGCATCCGCACGGGAAACGCAAAGCATATACAGTTTGCCCTTCACGGAAAGCAGGCTGTCGGTTACGTCCGTTCCGTTCTCGTCGCTCACGAAAAATTCGAGAATCATAGGTTCGATGCGGTTGTCGGCATCCTCCGACACGCGTGTTTCGACCCACTCCCACTTCTTTTCGTTATGCCAAGCCTTGTCCTTCAACGAGAACTCCTTCAACTTGCCGGTGCGTCTGTTGCGGTAAACCAGCACCACATCGGCATTCGCCTGCTCGGTGCGGGCCTTCTCGATCGACTCGGCGATATTCGTTCCGACCTTATACGGCAGGAAATCGAGCGGCGGCAGATGATAATAACTGTATATGCCCACGCCCATACTCGACGAGCAGAACAGAATCGTCAGAGCGAGTTCGCGCGGAGAGAATGCGAATATGCGGTCGCAGCGATAACGCCACCAAACGCAGACAGCCATAGGCAGCAGCACGAGATTTTTGAGGAACGTTTTCAACGGCGACAGTTTAATCACCTCGCCGAAGCATCCGCAGTCCTCGACCGGAATCCATGTCGCGCTCAGGAAAGTAAGTATCGTGAAGAACGTCATCGACAGAACGGCGAATATCGATATAAGTCTTACGCGCACCTTGAACAGCATCATGCATCCCATCATCAATTCGGCTCCGCACAACCATATCGAGAACACCATTACATACGGTTTCAGTGCCTCCAATCCGTATATTACCAGATAGTTAGTAATATTGAGAGCCGTTCCCCACGGGTCAATCGCCTTGACGAATCCCGACATGATGAACGTCAGCGCGAACAGAATGCGGCAGACATGCGTCAGCACTCTGAACCATCGTTTATTTCGCAATGCGCTTCCCATACTCTAACGTTTGCTTATCAACGGCATCACCAACCGTTCGATTTCGGTGAATATCGATTCCGGCGCAGCCATTCCTCCGTCGGCATCGCTGCAATCGACAACCACGAGCGACGAATCCTCCCCGGCGGCATCGAGATACACGCGGCGGACACACTCCTGCAACGACAGCGACGATTCGTGAATATCCGAGGCTCCGTTCAGATAGTTGCGGTCGTCGCCCTCGCGCACGTTCGTAAGTTTCTTGACCGTAAACTCGAACGGCACATCGAGGAACAGCGAAATATCGGGACGCGGGATCGCATTGTAGTTGTATTCGAGGTCGAGAATCCACTCTTTCAACCGCTTCCGTGCATCGGCATCGGAGATTTTGGCACACTGGTAGCCGATATTGGAGTACACATAGCGGTCCACGATAACGACTTTGCCCGCAGACTGCCACTCCCGAATGCGCGAAGCCATATCCGCACGGTCGCCCGCATAGAGCAATGCGACGATATACGGATCTACCTGCTCCACTCCTCCGAGTTCGCCGCGCAGGAAACGGGCGATCAAATCGCCATACACCGGAGCGTCGAAACGCGGAAAGTGAACGTATTCGCTTTCGATGCCCATATTCGCGAGCATATCGCGCAACATCTTTATTTGAGTGGACTTACCCGCTCCGTCGAGACCTTCGAGAACGATGAACATATCTTTTTTCTTTTATAATTCAACCCCATTAAAATGCCACATCTTGCCGCCGCATTTTTGATTGTCAATCAAAACCTTGGTCATGACTCTGTCAATACCGAATCCCGACAGTGCATCCTTATCGCGAATTTCATTGAATTTATCTCGGAATACCGCTATATCGCCGTTATTCAACAAATGCAACGGCAGATGCGAATAATCATCCGATGTCGCTTTTTTGATATATGACTTATTATTACGGATACACAATTTCTCGGATTTAGACGACTTAACAACGACTTCATCCACCCGTTTTCCGTCTTTGTCGTTATAATGCAGATGTACCAGCAATACGGTATCGTTCCGACCATCATACTCGAAATTGCGAATGCGCGAACAATTATCCATTATTTTTAACTCTTTTCGCAAATATCCGCCATCCTTTTTCACGGTATATCGTGGCCGTTCCGTATGAACCGGCAATCCGCAGCATCTTAACTTCGGTTCGTCATAATGTCCCGCCAAAGAATTTACCGGACGGCGTTTGTATCTGTTTATATTGCATTTGCATATATAATAGACACGTCCGCAATCTCCGTCGTCGATATATCTGTCCGGATTGTGCGACAGGTCGTAATACAGCGGGTCCGTTACATTGAAATCCGACAGCACGCGCACCATTTCATCCGAAACCGGATATTCGGAATCACGCCAATAATAGAGATGATTGTTTACGATTCTGTAACGTGTCGGATATTTGCCCTGCGCCCGTTCATCGTAAACCGGCAATTTGTTCGACTCTCCCGTAATATATATTTTCCAGAAACTGTCGCAATCCTTCACCGTTACATTAAATACCGAATACTTTCCGACACGGAATTTATGTATTTTGGAGAAATCGTTTATGGCAATACTCACAGCATCGTTCAAAACACTTTGCTGCGCATAACCACGAAAACTCCGGCTGCATAACAATAGTGCAAACAGAGCAATCAACGATATTTTACGCCTTATCATAATTTCTCCCGATTCGTAATTTTATCTGAGCATCCGCACCGCACGGGCGACACCGTCGGCGAGAGCATCGACCTCGGCTACCGTATTATACAGTCCGAACGATGCTCGGCACATGCCGCTGACTCCGAAATGGGCCATCGTCGGTTCGGCGCAATGATGACCGGTGCGTATCGCGATTCCCAATTTGTCGAGTATCATACCGATGTCGTAATGGCCAGCGCCCTCGACGTCGAAACATACGATAGGTGCCTTGTCGGGAGTCGTACCGTAAATTCGCAGTCCGTCGATTTCGAACAGTCGCTGCGTAGCACGGTCGAGCAACATCTTTTCGTGCCGCTCAATCTCCGTCGAAGGCAGGGATTCGAGATAGCGCACGGCCTCTCCGAGTGCGACCGCACCGATGAAATTGGCGGTTCCCGCCTCGAACTTCAACGGCAGCGGAGCGTATGTCGTCTTGGCGAAAGTAACCTTATCTACCATATCGCCGCCGCCCATGAACGGAGGCATGGCATCGAGAATCTCGCGTTTGCCGTAAAGCACGCCTATTCCCGTCGGAGCATAGAGTTTATGGCCCGAGAAAGCGTAGAAATCGCAGTCGAGTTCCACGACATTCACTCCTCCGTGAACTATTCCCTGGCATCCGTCCACGACCGCAACGGCACCGACCGAATGGGCGGCATCGATTATCGTCCGCAGGTCGGGTTTCGTTCCGAGCGTATTCGAAGCCTGCGTAACGGCGACAACGCGCGTACGACAATCGATTATCGACGGCAGAAGTTCGGTTTTCAGCCGGCCCGTTTCATCTATGGGCAATACCCTTATCTCCGCCACCTTGCGTTCGGCGGCAAGTTGCCACGGAACGATATTGGAGTGGTGCTCGATTTCGCTGACGACGATATTGTCGCCCTCGTGCAGGAACTTTTCGCACCAAGCATACGCGACGAGATTGATTGACGCGGTCGCCCCCGCCGTAAAAACAATCTCCTCGCGGGATTGTGCGCCGATGAATGCACGGATTCGCTCCCGCGACTCCTCGTACAACACCGTCATGCGGTCCGACAGATAGTGCACACCGCGATGAACGTTGGCATTGAGTTCGGTATGCAGACGATTGACGGTATCTATGACGCACTGCGGTTTCTGTGCAGTCGCTCCGCTGTCGAGATACACCAAAGGCTTGCCGTATACCCGACTTGCGAGTATCGGAAAGTCCCGTCTTATTTCATCCACGTCGAATCCCATAGCTTCTATAATTTTTCGAGTTTGGCGGCAATCTCCTCCGCCAGCATTCCGGCGATTTCGGCAACATCGCAGCGTCCCGCAACATCATTCACGAATCCCTCCGTCTGCAAACGGCGTGCGTCCTTTTCGCTCAGTCCGCGCTGACGCATATACAATACGGCATCATCGTCGAGTTGTCCGACCGTAGCACCGTGCGAACAGCGCACGTCGTCGGCGTATATTTCGAGTTGCGGCATAGTTACGATATGCGCGTCGCCAATCTCTATGTTGCGGCTCTGCTGCTGTGCATCGGTACGCTGCGCATCCTGCGCGACATAGACCAGTCCGCGGAATTCGCCCGTCGAACGACCCGAAGCGACACCCTTTACGAGCGAATTGCTCTTGCAGTCGGGAACAAGATGATTCGTAGTCAAATCAATCGTGCAGTGTTCCGAACCCGACGCCACGAAGACGGTGGACAATTCGTTCTCCGCCCCACGACCTTCGAGATTTATGCGGTAGGCGACATTGGCACTGCGCAACTCCGCCGTAACGACACTGCACCGGCTGCCCGCAGACTGCGAAATACGCACCTCGGCGAAAGCCTCGGCAAGATATACATCGGTAACCGACAACTGCGCATTTTCGCCCAGTCGCAGTTCGACCGACGCTTCGTTAGTCTTTGTATGAACGATGACGAGTTTTACCGGAGCGGTCGTATCCGCCTCGACGACCATATTGCGCGGGTTAAGGGCAAGCAGCGGACGTGAAGCATCGACACCGGAGATTTTTCCGCCGTCGAAAGCCGTAACCGCACCGCTCTTTATGAAATCTTCGATACCCATATCGCCGTCTACTCCTTATAATCGTTGATAAGCCAGTCGTAGCCCTCCTTTTCGAGTTTGAGGGCAAGGCTCTTGTCGCCCGAATAGATGATGCGTCCGTGATAGAGGACATGTACATAATCCGGCACGATATAATCCAGCAACCGCTGATAGTGGGTGATAACTACCGTAGCGTTATTCTCGGTATGCAGTTTCGTAACGCCCGTAGCGACGATACGGAGTGCATCTATATCCAGTCCCGAATCGGTTTCGTCGAGAATGGCGAGCGTCGGGTCGAGCATAGCCATCTGGAAAATCTCGTTCTTCTTCTTCTCGCCGCCCGAGAAACCTTCGTTCACCGAACGCGAAGTCAGTTTCGGGTCGAGTTCCACGATAGCGCTCTTTTCGCGCATCATGCGCAGGAACTCCGAAGCCGACAGCGGTTCAAGACCCTGATATTTGCGTTTCTCGTTCACTGCGAGTTTCATGAAATTCGCCATCGAAACACCCGGGATCTCGACCGGATACTGAAAACCGAGGAACAGACCGCGGCGGGCGCGCTCCTCTATCGACATTCCGAGCAGGCTCTCGCCGTTGAACGTCGCTTCGCCTTCGGTAACGGTGAACTTCTCGCTGCCCGCCAGAACGGAGGCGAGAGTACTTTTGCCCGAACCGTTAGGTCCCATTATAGCGTGTACCTCGCCGGCTTTCACTTCGAGGTCGATACCGCGAAGAATCTCCTTGTCGCCGACGGAAGCATGCAGATTTTTTACACTTAACATATATAATTCCTGTTTTTATTCTTACATTAAGAAACTGTTTTGAATTTTATTTCGAGATTATTTGAGCGTGATTTTCGAGCAGATTTCTTTTTCGGGTTTGCAGT
>CAZESW010000121.1:0-5627 GCA_964514795.1 uncultured Alistipes sp. | reverse complement strand
TCAAGGCCGGCGAGGTCGTCGAGTCGCCGTCGTCCGCAGTCAAGGAGATGCTGGAAAACGCTATCGATGCGGGAGCGTCGTGCGTCAAGGTCAATTTCCGCAACGGAGGGCGCGATTTGATACAAATCGTCGATGACGGATGCGGAATGTCGCCGACCGATGCCCGCATGGCGTTCGAGTGCCATGCGACGAGCAAGATTGCGACGCTGGACGACATATACGCGTTGCACACGTTCGGTTTCCGGGGAGAGGCGCTGGCTTCGATAGCCGCGGTTTCGCAGGTCGAACTGCTCACCCGTCAGGCGGATTCCGAAATCGGCACGCAGACGATAGTGAACGGCGGCGAATTCGTGTCGCAGACCCCTACCGCCGTACCGGTCGGTTCGCAGTTTCTGGTGCGCAACATATTCTACAATACGCCTGCACGCCGCAAATTCATCGATAACAACGAGTCGAAACTCGCTGCCGGAATCAAGAACGAATTCCGTCGGGTGGCACTCTGTCATCCGGAGGTCGAGTTGCAGCTCTACAACAACGATTCGCCGATATTCATGCTGCCGCAGTCGAATCTGGCGGAACGCATAGTCGGCGTAATGGGCAGTTCGGTGAAGAACAATCTGCTCGAAGTCGGCGTCGAGACCACGATTGCCAAAATCGAAGGCTTCGTCGGCAAACCGTCGGCGGCAAAACTGCGCGGCGGCGAACAGTACATGTTCGTGAACGGCCGCTATTTCAAGTCGCCGTACCTCAACAAGGCGGTGGTGAAGGCTTACGAGAAACTGATACCCGACGGGGCGATGCCGTCGTTCTTCATCTATCTGACCGTCGATGCCGAGCGTGTCGATGTCAATGTACACGCCAAGAAGACCGAAGTCAAATTCGCCGATGCCGAGGCGGTATGGCAAATTCTCAACGCCGCCGTGCGCGAAACGCTCGCCAAAACGGGAGCCGTTCCGCTGCTCGATTTCGACAACGAGGATGCAATCGACATTCCGATAGCGACACACGGCGTGGTTTACGACGAGCCGAGAGCCACTACGCGCGACAACTACAATCCGTTTCTGAAAGACGTTTCGGCGGACGATTTCGCAATCGGCGCTTCTGCGGGTTCTTCCGCCGGTTCGTCTGTTCGGATGCCTTCGTCGGAATTCGGCGCAGGATTCGGAGGAGCCGTCGGAAATTACGATTTCGATATTCCGTCGGCAGCGGCGTCAGGCAGCGACGACGAATTCGACTACATAGAATCGGGCGACATCGGGGAGCGGACTATCGATTTCGGCGATACAGAGCATGCGATTTCGGAAACGGTATGTTTCGGCAGACACTACGCGATGTTCACCGTGGACGGCAGACCGATGATTGCCGACCTCGCACGGATTCGCGAACGGATATTGTACGACACCTATCTGTCGATGCTCGGACACGGTTCGGCGGTATCGCAGCAACTGCTCTTTCCCGAGAAACTGATTGTGTCGAACGACGAATACGCGACGATGGAGGAGTACGCCGTAGATTTCGCGGCACTCGGTTTCGACATCGAGTTCATGGGCGACTGCACGATAGAGGTGCGCGGCATTCCCGCCGACACGACGGCAGAACGCACGGACGAACTGATTTACGAGATGATAACCACGATTCGCACTCCGCATATTGCCGAGGATGTACGTCGTGAACGGCTTGCCACGACACTTGCACGAAGCGCCGCAGGTACGAAGATTGCTTATACGCCGACGGATGCGAAACTGCTCGTCGGTCAGTTGTTCGCCTCGTCGAACGCGGGCTACGCGCCGTCGGGCAAACCGACAGCGGTCGAACTCGCGATGGACGAGATAAAAACCAGATTGGGATAAACAAACGGAAAAAGACAGACAAATTATGATGAACCCGTATTTCAGGACTCCGGCGGTAGTCAAGAACCTTATAATAATAAATGCCCTCGTCTATCTGGCGACGGCACTTATTCCGCAATTCAACATACTGATGGGGACGTACTGCCAGCTGTTCTGGGTAGGCAGTCCGCTATATCACTCCTACCAGTTCGTAACGTACATGTTCCTGCACGGCAGCTTCGGCCATCTGTTCTTCAACATGTTCGCACTGTGGATGTTCGGACGGACGCTCGAATACGAACTCGGTTCGAAGCGGTTTCTGATATATTATATGGTATGCGGAATAGGCGCTGCGATACTCCAGATGGGCGTCGCATGGCTTACGGGCGAGATACATTTCTCGCTTATCGGTGCTTCGGGCGCGGTCATGGGACTTCTGCTCGCATTCGGAGTTATGCACCCGAACGAGGTGGTGCTCGTATTCCCGATTCCGATGCCTATAAAAGCGAAATGGTTCGTAATCGGCTATGCGGTATTCGAACTGTTTCTCGGATGGAGCGGCCGTGATGCAAGCGTCGCGCACTTCGCACATGTCGGAGGAATGCTGTGGGGCCTCGCGCTGCTCTACTACTGGAAAAAACGGGGCAAAATATTCTTTTAACAGCAAACGGACACAAAACGATATGGCGGAGGTTTACAACAGCGGCCTGAGCAGGCGCAACAAGAGCCGCACCAAGAAGAGCGGAAAGCCGGTATGGCTGATAATGGCGGACGTGATTACGGCGATAATCACGCTGCTGTTCTCGTGCGCCGTCGTACTCATCATCGCCATGCAGTATGTCAATCCCGAGAAGATGTGGGTGCTGCCGACCGTCACATTGTGCGCACCTATAATATATATACTCGAAATCGCGGCGATGCTCTACTGGATAATCCGCTGGAAATGGAGATTCGCCGCATTCGCCGCAGTATTCGTACTCGCCGGTTCCGTCTACCTGCCGTTATACTACAAAATCGACCTTACGCGCCGTTACGACACCAAATACGTCGAACGCAACTTCTCGAAGGTAGTATCGTACAACGTAGCCAACGGCGACAACGCCGGACTGGTGGAATACATAGGCGGAATGAATCCCGATATCATCTGTCTGCAAGAGTTTCTGACCGAGACCAACAGCAAGTGGGATGCACTCGGCAGCGGTTACCGCTCCACCGTATCGGGCGACGACAACTACACGTGCGAGATTTTCACGCGCTACCCTATCGTCCGTCAGGGGCAGATAGACTCCATACCGCGATACAACACGGTGTGGGCCGACCTGAAAATCGCCGACGACACCGTCCGCGTGATAAACCTGCACCTCCAATCGACCTCGATACACCCCGAGGATACGCAGTTCATCCAGCATCACGAATACATTTTCGACGGCAACCGCAACGAAAAACTGCGGAGCATCGTTTCGCGCCTTGCCCAGAACACCCGCAAACGGGCCGTACAGGCGAACAGAATACGCGAGTTCATCGAGGAGTCGCCCTACGACATGATAGTCTGCGGCGATTTCAACGACGTTCCGCTGTCGTATTCGTATCACCGCATAGCCGAGGATATGAAAGATACGTTCGGCGAAGCCGGCAACGGATACTCCTATACGTTCAACGGCTTTTTCCGCACGCTGCAAATCGACCATATACTCGTGTCGCCCGACATAGAGGTAATATCATACGAAGTGGACAATGCGGCGGAATACTCCGACCACTATCCCGTAATAACAAGACTGAAAATAAATAAACAGAAGAAATCATGATTTTAGATTCGATTCAGAACGCAGAACTTTACTACTCGCTCAATCCGCGGCTTAAAGTCGCATTCGACTGGCTCGCCGGATGCGATGCCAAGAAACTCGAAGTCGGCAAACACACCATTCTCGGCGACGAGGTGTTCGTAAACGTAATGGAACTCGACCTCAAACCGCGTTACGACGCACTGTTGGAGGTACACGACAAATATATCGACATTCAGGTCGTAGTCGGCGGAATCGGCAAGGAGGAGTTCGGATGGTCGGAGCGCAAGGATTGCAAGAAGGCGAAGGGCGCATTCGACACCGAACGCGACGTACAGCTGTTCACCGACCTGCCTCAGACATTCTACACGCTTCGCGAAGGTCAGTTCACCATCCTGCTGCCGGAAGACGCCCACGCGCCGATGCTCGGCGAGGGACACGTCAAGAAACTTATCTTCAAGGTGCTGAAATAGGATTCTGCCGACGACAAAGCAAACGTCTTTAACGACCTTAGGAACCTTAAAGACCTAAAAAAACAAACAAGCCCGCCACTTTCGAGTGGCGGGCTTGTTTGTCAGTCCAGCGAACCGATTATTTGGTAAGGTCGGCGAGCGCTTTCTTTGCAGCCTCGACGCTGTTGCCCGAAGTTACCTTTTTCAGAGTGGCGATTGCCTGCTCCTTCATCTCCTTCGCATTGTAGGCGGCACCGAGGATGAAATATACGTCGCTGCGGTCGTCGTCGGTAGTCTGTGCCATGGCAGCAGTCTCGCCGAGTTCGATAACTTTCGCATAGTCCTTCTTGTTGTTGTATGCCTGAATGCGGATTTTCTCTGCCAGTGCCGATGCGGGGTCTGCTGCAAGCATGTTGTCGGCCATTGCGATGATGCCGTCGTTGTCGCCGGCAGCCTGCATCTTGGCAACCTCGTTGTTGGTGTAGAGCGCCATATTCTCCTGCGCCTTTGCGATAGCCTCGGCATACTTGTCGGCAGGCATGTTGCAAATGTTGCGGTAAATCTCCATACCCTTCTCGTATTCGCCCGACTCACAGTAGCTCATAGCGAGATTGAGTGCCATCTCGGTATTGCGCGGATTGGCGGCATAGCCCTTGGCGAACACTTCGGCAGCCTTTGCGTAATCCTTGTCGTTGAACGCCTTGCCGCCCTGTGCGTGATATACTTTTGCAATCAGCGCGTTAGCTTTCATCTTCGCCTGCGAATCGCCGTACAGTTCGGCTTTCTCCGCCGACTTGGTAAGATTGGCTATGGCATCGTCGTAGTTTTCAGCCTTGGCAGCATCGAGACCCAACCGGAAATAGCAGGTCGGAATATACTTCTTGGCCGTCTGAACACAGTTCAGCACATTGTTGTCCTCCGAATCCATACCGTCGGCAACCACCTGCTCCAACAGTGAGGCAGCCTTGGTATAGTCCTTGGATTGCAGTGCAGTAGCACCGTCATTGTACTTGGTAATGATTTCGTTGGAATTCTGCGCCGACACAAGTCCGAACGAGAGCAGCGCAGCAGCCATTAACACATACTTTTTCATAACTTTTATACCTTAATTATTAAATCTAAATCGGTTGTTTATGTTTAAATATTCGCAAAATTAACATTTTTAGTCAATTTTTCAAAATCAAGCCCGCAATTTTGCAAAGAATTCGCTCATAAGCCGCTCGCACTCCTGAGCCAGCACCCCTTTGCTCACCGCGGTTTTCGGATGCAGAATCGAACCTCCGACCGTCGTATAGCCGCGCTTCGGGTCCGATGCTCCGTAGACAATGCGCCCTATCTGACTCCATGCCAACGCTCCGGCGCACATTATGCACGGCTCCACCGTAACATATATCGTGCAATCTGGCAGATACTTGCCGCCGAGAGTGGACGAAGCCGCCGTTATCGCCTGAATCTCGGCGTGCGCCGTAACATCGACGAGCGTTTCGACCAGATTGTGCCCGCGTCCGATCACCGAACCGCCCGACACGATGACCGCACCTATCGGCACCTCGTCGTTATCCAAC
>CAZESW010000120.1:0-5694 GCA_964514795.1 uncultured Alistipes sp. | reverse complement strand
TCCTGCTAAACCATTCCCGAGAATCCCATGAATGCCATAGCCAGCAGCGACGCCGTAATCAGTGCGATAGGCACTCCGCGGAACGCCTTAGGCACCTCCTCGAATTCGAGACGTTCGCGCAGTCCGGCGAAAATCACCAGCGCGAGGGCGAATCCGAGCGCGGTAGCCACGCTGTAAACGACGCTCTGCAACAGGTTGAACTCCTTCTGAATCATCAGAATCGCCACACCCAGCACGGCGCAGTTGGTAGTGATGAGCGGCAGGAAGATTCCGAGTGCCTGATAGAGCGACGGCGAAACCTTTTTGAGAATAATCTCGACCATCTGCACTAGAGCGGCGATAACGAGGATGAAGACGATTGTCTGCATGTATTCGATGCCGAGCCGTGCAAGAATGTAGGTCTGAATAAGCCATACGACGAGCGACGACAGAGCCATCACGAACGTAACGGCTGCACCCATGCCGAGCGACGTTTCGACCTTCGACGATACGCCGAGGAACGGACATATTCCGAGAAACTGTGCGAGAACTACGTTGTTTACGAAGATTGCACCTATTATTATTGCGAAATACGAAATCTCCATAGCCTATTTCTTTGCGAATTTGTTAAACAATACCATGAGGAATCCCAGCACGAGGAATCCGCCCGGTGCGAGAACGAATACTAGCGGCATATAGTCGCCGATTCCGAGCGATACGCCGAAAATCGAGCCGCTGCCCAGAATCTCGCGTACGGCACCTATCACTGTCAGCGACAGCGTGAATCCCAGTCCGATGCCCACTCCGTCGAGAGCCGAGTCGAACGCTCCGTTCTTCGAAGCGAAAGCCTCCGCACGTCCGAGGATGATGCAGTTCACGACAATCAGCGGAATGAACACGCCGAGCGACGCATAGAGCGACGGAACGTATGCCTGCATCAGCATCTGGATGATGGTTACGAACGATGCGATTACGACGATGAACGCCGGAATGCGCACCTTGTCGGGAATCAGATTCTTGATAAGCGAAATCACGACGTTCGACATGATAAGCACCGCCATCGTCGCGGCACCCATGCCGAATCCGTTCGCCGCGCTGGTCGTCGTTCCGAGCGTCGGACACATTCCGAGCACGAGCACGAAGGTCGGATTCTCGCGAATCACGCCTTTCCACACGAGCAACAGTTTTTCGCGAAGCACTGCGGCGAATTTCGAACCGCCCGCAGCCTCGACATTCTGAATGTTATTCTCCATCATTGCCTCCTTCCTGTATTTGTTCCGGTTTAGCGGTATCTTCCGCATTTTGTCCGCCGCTTGCTTTGCCGAATGCCGTGTAAGCGCGTGCAACGGCATCGGTGTATGCGCGCGACGAGATGGTCGCAGCCGTCAGAGCGTCTACGTCGCCGCCGTCCTTGCGCACTTTGAGCGTCATTTCAGCAGGTTTTTTGCCCTTGAAACTCGTGATGAGCGGATTGCCCTCGTCGCACATTTTCGTGCCGAGACCAGGGGTTTCGCTCTGTTCGAGCACGTTGATATTGAGTATGCGTCCCTCGGCATCGAAACCTACCATCAGTTTCACCATGCCGCCGAAACCATCCTTGGTGGCGGTTTCAACCGCATATCCGACCGTTTCGCCTGCCGCAAGGGCCTTGTAGGTCTTGATTGTCAGACCGTCGATTTCCTGCTCGGCATTTTCCGTTTCGTCGAATGCCGGAAGCACCTGCATCAACGCATCCTGAACCGCCTGCGCTTTTGCTTCGGCAATCGGCTCCTCGGTTATCATGTTCACTGCACCTACACCCGCCGAAGCGACGAGCGTAATCGTGAACAGCACGAGAACCATATTTTTGAGTGTACTTTTCATATCCTTGCGCCCTCAGTTATTTCGTGCCGAAACGCACCGGTTTGACATATTTGTTGATGAGCGGAACGACGCTGTTCATGATGAGTATCGCGAACGACATACCCTCAGGATATGCTCCCCACAGACGGATGCACATCGTGATTGCGCCGATACCGATACCGTAGATTATCATTCCGCGGTGTGTCATCGGCGACGTTACGTAGTCGGTCGCCATGTATACCGCACCGAGTATCGCACCGCCTCCGAGCAGGTGGAACAGCGGATACTGCCACAGCAGAGCGCTGCCGCCATCGCGCGACAGAGCGACGCAGAATGCGAATACCGCCATCGTGCCGAGTACCGCAACCGGAATGTGCCACGAAATGACTTTGCGCCAGAGCAGGTACGCGAATCCGAGCAGGAGCGCGAATGCCGCAACCTCTCCGAACGAACCACCCATTGCTCCGATGAACATTCCCTGCGCGTCGAACTCCGCGAAATCGACGAGTCCCGCCTTTGCTGCCGCGAGCGGCGTGGCACCCGAATAGGCATCGGTGTAGCCTGCGACCTGCGGAGCAGGGAACGAAGTCATCTGCACCGGATAGGCGATAAGCAGGAACACACGGCCCGCGATAGCAGGGTTGAACGGATTCTTGCCCAGTCCGCCGAACGGCATCTTTGCGACACCGATTGCCACGAGCGCGCCTACGACGACTATCCACAACGGAATATCGGCGGGCAGGTTGAATGCCAGCAGCATGCCTGTAACCGCCGCCGACAGGTTGTTTACGGTGAGTCCGCCCTTGACGACGAACTTCTGAATCAGAAACTCGAACAGTACGCATGCGGCGACGGAGGTAGCCGTAACCGCCAGTACGTTCCATCCGAATACCCGCACCGACACTGCCAGAGCAGGCAGCAGCGCGACGAGGACATCCGCCATGATGCGGACTGTCGAATTGTCGCTGTGCACGTGCGGCGAGGGTGAAACGAAAAATCTGTTTGCCATATCTTTGTCTTTGTTTTTATTCGTTAAAACTATTTCTTCGCGTTGCGTGCACGGATTATTCCCATCACGGTCTGCTTGCCCAACCGTACATGGTCGAGCAGCGGAATGTTAGCCGGACACGTGAACTGGCAGCATCCGCATTCGATGCAGCTCGTTATGTCGTTGCGCTCGACATCATCCCATGCCTTCTTGCGCGAGAGTTTCGATATGAGGTACGGTTCGAGTCCCATAGGACATGCCGAAACGCACTTGGCGCACTTGATACATGCGCTCTCCTCACCGCGCAAAACCTCTTTGCCGCTCATTACGACGATTCCCGAACAGCCCTTCATTACGGGCATAGCGAGATTCACGAGCGCACGACCCATCATCGGGCCTCCGTTCAGTACGCGGACATCGCCTTCGGGCAGCCCTCCACACTTGGCAATCAGCGACTCCACGGGAGTTCCCATGCGGGTAAGCAGGTTCTTCGGCTCTTTCAGACTCTTGCCCGTTACCGTAACGACGCGCTCGATAAGCGGTTTGTTCTTCTGTACGGCTTCATAGACGGCTACTGCTGTCGAAGCGTTGCAGACGACTGCGCCCACGTCGATAGGCAATGCCGGCGGAGGCGGAACCTGACGGCCCGTAACGGCTGCGATAAGCTGCTTCTCACCACCCTGCGGATAGCGGGTTTTGAGAGCGACGACCGAAATTCCGCTGTCGCTGCCGACCAACGAACGCAGATGGGCGATTGCATCCGGCTTGTTGTTCTCGACACCGATGAATGCCTTTTCGACGCCGACGGCCTTCATAAGAATGCGCGTACCCGCGATAAGGCGTTCGCCGCGTTCGAGCATCGTGCGATAGTCGGACGTGAGGAACGGTTCGCACTCGACGCCGTTGATAATAAGTGCCTCGGCGTGTTTGCCCTCCGGAATCGAGAGCTTGACATGGGTAGGGAACGTAGCGCCGCCCATGCCGACGATGCCGGCAGCCTTGATTTTCTCGATTATCTCTTTCGGCGAAAGGTCGCACTTCTCGACCAGCGTTTCGCTGCGGTCGATTTCGGGCATCCACTCGTCGCCTTCGCGCTTGATTGTTATCATCGGCTGGCGCAGGCCCTGCCCGTTCGGCTGTGCGTCTACTGCCGTAACCGTACCCGAAATCGGAGCGTGGATGTTTGCCGACATGAATCCTCCCGCCTCGGCAATCAGCTGTCCGACGAGCACCTTGTCGCCCTTGGCAACCTTCGCCACTGCCGGTGCGCCGATATGCTGCGAAAGAGGAATATTTACGACGTCGGGCAAATCCATCGTTTCGATGGCACTGCCGCGACTCCATTTTTTGTTATCCGACGGATGTACTCCGCCAATAGGGAAACTCCTCATAATATATAGGATTATGCTTGATTATTCTTTGTTTTCGGTTTTCGCTGCCGGAGCCGCTTTCGGTGCCTCGGCTGCCGGCTCCTCCTTCTTCACGAGCGGCGCAAGACCAATCATCTTTATCGCCTTGGTCGGGCATTCGCCTACGCACTTGCGGCACAGACGGCACTTGGCCGAGTCGATGAACGCCAGATTGTTCTCAATCGTAATCGCACCGAATTCGCAGGCCTTGAAACACTTGCCGCAGCCGATGCAACCTGCCTTGCATGCTTTCATCACTACCGCACCCTTGTCCTTGCTTACGCACGAGACGTATATTGCGCGGTTCTTCGGCCACTTCTTTCGCAACTCGATGACGCCTTTCGGACAAGCCTTGACGCATGCACCGCAGGCGGTACACTTGTCGGCATCGACCTCGGCGAGTCCCGTCTCGGGGTTGATGTGTATCGCGTCGAACGCGCAGGCTGCGACACAGTCGCCGTAACCCAGACAGCCGTAAGCACAACCCGTCTCGCCGACATAAAGCGACGAAACGACGGCGCACGACGATGCACCTACATAGGTGTTGGTGTGCGGACGCTTCTCGCATGTTCCGCCGCAGCGTACCGTAGCCACGAGCGGCTCTTTCGTAGGAGCGGCCTTGCCGAGATAGCCCGCTATGCGCGACATGCAGTCGGCACCTCCGACAGCGCAATAGAGGTTGGAGATGTCGTCGTTCTCGACCATTGCAGTGGCGAACGCACGGCAGCCAGCGAATCCGCAGCCGCCGCAGTTGGCTCCCGGCAACATCTTTTCGACGTCGTCGATGCGCGGGTCTTCCTCGACCTTGAATTTCTGAGCGACGAAATACAGCACCACTGCTGCGACGATGCCCAGAATACACAGTGTTAGAATCGTAAAAATCAGAGTATTCATTGTTTACCTCTTGGATTTTGTTATTGTAAAACTTATCTTTCTCGAAATCTTGTTGCGGAACGCATACAGCACGACATAATAAACGGCAACCGCCGCAATAGAGACTGCTGCCGCCGTTCCTTCCGCCGAACCGGTGCCGATACATGCGACCAAAACCGTCATCAGAACAATTAACGGTACGACGTATCCGAATATTATCGCCATGATGCCTGCTCCGCTGCGGGCCGCTACCGTAACCCGTTCGCCGACCGAATACGATGCGGCGTCCGGCGTCGCGATGTCTATCGAACGGTGCTGCGACGTCTGTCCCAATGCGCACTGCTTGCGCGATGCGCATGCTCCGCAGGCTTCGCCGACCTCCACATCGACACGCACCCTGTCGCGCTCCACGGAAACAACCGTTCCGTCGTGTTCTATGGTACCGTTATGTCCCATCGCCCGAATGCGGAAATCAGCGGTCGTATTTGTTGGTTAAAGGCATCAGCAGCTCGTGCTTGAATGCGCAGGACGAAAGACGCAGAACCGGCCCCTTCTTTTGCAGGATCTAATTCTGGTTCGGCATTAAAAAGATGTTCTTTCACA
>CAZESW010000119.1:0-5721 GCA_964514795.1 uncultured Alistipes sp. | reverse complement strand
TCGAATAGAAATATGTGTAGTCGTGGTTACCCATCGTCTGGAACACCGGCATACCCATATTGTTAACGGACATTGCATCGCGCATCGACGGCATGTTGCTTACCGTATTGGTTCCGCCTTCCGAATATACGATGTCGCCGAGCGTAACGCCATAACATGGCAGGCTCTTGGTTGCGGCATGCGGCTTGGCATCCGGAGCGCGCTCCGCCTTGAGTCGGCTGACGTGAGTTCCAGGACGGCACTGCGGGTCGGCGAAGCAGAAGAGATTGAAATCGGTTTCCGCTCCGTTAGGGAGTTTCTCAACCGTGAAATCGTAACGTTTGCGGGAAGCCGAATAGCGCTCGTAGAAGCAAGGCTGACCATAGGTATTAACACCTACTTTGCAGTCTTCGGGTATCGAGTAGTAGATATACCACGTATCGCTCTTAGGAAGCAGCGAGTAGTAGCCGCTCGCATTGGTCTGAACAGCGGAGAAACCGTCGCTGACGACAACTCCCGACAGCGGATTGCCATTGCTGTCCTTGACGAATCCGCAGGCTACGTTACCCGCAACGGCGGAAGCCGAGGTAATGAGAATATCGTCGATGCAGAACCGCGACTGCGAATCGCCGCCCGCCATGAACTGTACGCGGTCGGTAGGCGCCACTGCCGAGAAATCGACGGAGAAGGTCTCCCAGCCCGGCTGGCTGCGACGCCCGCCTATGGTGACGTTCTTCGTATCCTTGACATTGTCCTCCTCGTCGAGCAGATTCACGATTATAAAATCCGTCTGTTCCTTTGAGCCGTCAACGAACGGGCAGGCATTGAACGAAACATTGATTTGCGCGCCGCTGCCCGACAGATTGCAGAGGTAAGGAGTGGTAATCCAACCCTTTTCGCTCGCAGTACCGAGTTTGACGAATCCCGGACGCACGTGAGCCGCATTACTGCTCCACTCTTCGAGTCCGAACAACTGATTGATTTTGGCGGAATAGGTAGTCAGCTTGCTGCCGTCGGTCGTAGGCGAAGACGCTGCGGTGGTATATGACAGAGCATCCGCCAACGTATTAGGCGAGTACGAACCCGTAGAAACACCGGACAGCGTCACGCTGTTGGCCATATTGATATAGTCGCCGCCCCAGCACAGTTTGTCGAAGCCCTCGTAGAGCACCTCCTTGTTCCCGGCGACATGCAGAGCCGATGTCTTAACGGCGGCTGGCTTCGATACGTTGCCAGCGAGGTCTGTGACCGTAACATAGTAGGTAGTTTCGGGTTCGAGGTAAGGGAACGTGAAGCGTGCCGGCCATTCGATATAGGTCTTGCTGGTCGAAAGAGTCGTCGTGTAGCTCTGATATTTGTTCGCGCATGCCGAATCCTTGTAGATTGCGACCGTATATTTGCGCGATGCCTGCTCGACCTCGCTCCACTCAACGGTCGCCGCATACGGCGATGACGCAACCTGCTTCACAACCGGAACATCGGTCGAAACCACACCGTCGTATTTGACGAAATCGACCTTTATATCGTCTATATGGAAACGGTTGTTCTTCGACGACACGCTCGCGGCATTGGAGAAGATTATGATTCGTGAAGTTGCCGTAACGCCGCTCAATTCGACGCTGTAAGTATTCCATTCCAGCTCGCTCTCCAAATCGAACGTCTTGCGGTCTATCTCGGTATACTTGGACAGTTTGTAATTATCGTCCACCGTACATCCGTCCACAGCGCACACTCCTACCGCCATGCTGTCGTTCGGCGCAGTGGTGCCGTAGGTGCACGCCTTGAACGTAACGCGAACAGTAGCCTTGCCGAGAAGCGGCGACAGCTCCGGAGTAACGATACCCGAACGCACCTTGGTTACGCCCAGTTTGAGATAACCCGGACGGGCGAGTATGGCGCATGACGTCGCGGATGTAGCATCGTCGGCAGGATTGCGCCACCATGCCCAGTCTCCCAGATCGCAACTGTTCACTATCGACTTGTAGGTAATGAAGAGCTGCTGTTCGCGGTCGCGCTTCGTATATTTATAAGTCGTCTGCGAAGAGGAGGTGTAGTCGCCCCACGCCGTACCGTCGGCAATATCGGTAATATTGGAGTAAGAAGTCGGCACGTATCCTGCGGAGAAAGTAGTTATATCGCCGTTCCAGACGAGTTTGCCGAAGTTCTCGAACAGAATTGTTTCACCATCGTGCATGGCCGTGGAAACCACCTCGCCGCAATCGGTCGGAGCGGTCGAAACGGTCAGCATGGCCGATTTCTTGGAGGTCGTCAGATTCTTCACCTGCACCTTGTAGACTGTATTCGGCGTAAGTCCCGTAAATATGAACCGCGGAGGGCAGGTGGTATCTGTCGCCTTGTAAGGGAACAGTGCGTTGCTCGTAACGCAAAGGTTGTCGTTCGGCTGCCATGCGACGAGCAGCTGGTTACGCTCGTCGTAGAGATAAAGTTCGTAGAGGTCTGCCGTATCAACCGAATAGTCGGTAGGGAAACCATGGGCCGACCACCCTATCGCAATCGTCGTATCGGTGGCACGGACGAGATTTACCGTCAGCGTCGAAGCATTGCTCTCGAACGTATATTTTCCGTCTGCCAGTTCGCCCGCGGACGCGACCTCCGAGAATGCCGACTTCACGAGCGGAAAGTTGTAGACCATACCGGCCTGCATAGCCTTCGTCGGCTTGCGGCAGAAGGTATATTTGCCCTTGCTCGTCGTAACGTCGTAATAGACTTTGCCCGTCGTCGATGTAAAATCTATCGGCGCGACAAGCACCCAGCCGTCCGAAGATTTGCCCTTCGCCGGTTCGGCATAGTTGAGCGTAACGTTGCGCTTGTTGAGCGTTCCGAGCGAATGCCCAGCCAAATCGACGCTGCCGAGGCCCGACAGATAGCCGTCCTCGACACGCATCGTAATCGAGTTTATCGTTTCGTCGGCATCGACCTCGACACGGAATCTCGCGATAGCCGCTACCGTATAGAAATCGAACGACGACGCGTCCGCCGTAACACCGACCATGATATTACGCGCTCCCGTATCGGCATCGGCAGACGCGATATAGGTCTGAATATTCGGCAGCGTAACTTTCGCCTCATTCGCCGCAATCTCCGCCGCAGATGCCGGATAGACCGCATACATGGTCTTCGACTGCGACATAATGGAGCCGGAGAATACGCCGTGAACGGAATTCGCTCCGGATTGGAGTTTGAACGTCGCGGTATTCGTCAGGTCGGTTACCGCGATTTCGTCGTCGGCACGCCACAGCATCTGAATCGAGCCGTCCTCCTTCTGTACGACAACGGTACGGCTGCCCGGGTGCTCCTCGATGAATCCTTCAATCGACGTTACACCGAATCCGCCGATGTTGTCTATACTTTCGTCGGTGTTAGAACAAGCCGTCATTGCGAAAACGGCGAACACCATTGCAAGAGATGTAAGTTTTTTCATAATAGCCCCCTTTCAATTGTCCCAGGCGTCGCCGCCGTCACCGTAATTCATATCCGGATTCGAAATCGCGAATCCTCGTTCCAAACATATCCTAACGGACTGAATGGTCGGATGTTGATATACTTTCATATTATCACAAAGTTAAGTAGTTTCGGTATATTTCTACAAATATACGGAAATATATTTTAATATAAGGTATAAAAACAATAATTTTGCGGAGTGTTAAAAATGTACGAAAATCATGAGATTCATTCGCCGCATAATACCGTTTCTCGCAATCGTCACTCTTGCGTCGTGCAATGACAAGCATACGGTGGAAAACGAGCCTCAACCGCGCAAGGCGGAATCCATATACATGATAGGAGCCTCGATAGCCTATCCGGAGAACACTTGGTTCGAGATGGGTTGCGAGCAACTCGGCCTTACGCCGATAAACAGGGCCATATCCGGTATTCGTCCGACAGACAGCGCCGTTTCGATGGCGCGGGGGGGGGAATTTTCGTTCGAAGAACTCGACTCGTTCGACATTTTCGCGATAATGCACTGCCACGAACTGGAAGTCTGCAACGAAAGCAAACTGCTCGACGATTACAACGATTATGACGTGAACGTGATGATGGATTATTCGCAGGCATTCGACTACATAATCCGCAAATATATCGATGAGTGCCGTGCGCTCGAATACAATCCCGAATCACGATGGTTCGGCATCGAAGGCGGCAAACCTGTCAAAATAATCCTGTGCACATACTGGCATGATGCACGGGTCGTTTACAACGCATCCATCCGCCGACTGGCTGAACGCTGGAAGGATTACACCCACATCTGCGCATTCGACGAAAACATAGGCTTCACGAAAGACGAGCCCGACCCTGAAACGGGCGAACAGATTTCGATAAGATTCGCACAGAACGGATACGGAGATACGGAGGTGCTATACGGCGTAACATACGGCTGGCATCCAACCCGCGGCCGCGATGCCGAGATACAGCAGCGAATGGCACGGATATTCGCCGATGCCGTGAGCGAATACCTCGGCGACGATTGTCTGCCGGACAAGAAATAAGCGAAGAAGGCGGTTTCTTAAAGTCTTTAAGGTCGCGCGACGAATTTCTGTTCGTCGCTTTAAGGTCATTAAAGTCCCTAATATACAGGGATGATTTTATCCGTTCAGACAGCCGGTAATTAGCTTTTGCAGTTTGCGGACATATTTATCCGGAACATCACTCATTCCGATGGTTCCGCCGATTTCTATCGAGCGTGTGCGGAATCCGGCCGTGCGCAGAACCTCGTTTACCGCCCGAACCGCACCCCGGCTCTGACGCATTATTATGTTGAACGGATACGGCGTACTGCAAGTTGCGACAATTATCGCCTTTCTACCCGAGAGTTTAGGCTTCGGAAAAGATTTGGGCGGCAATTCGGCGAAAACATAAACCGAGCGGTCGAACAACGCTTTCAGCGGTGCCGCCATATTGCCCCAGTATGTCGGAGTTCCTATCACGAGGAGGTCGGCAGACTCTATCTTGCGGGCTATGTCGTGTGCATCATCGTGCGGCAGCACGCATTCGTTCGTCGTCCGGCAGCGACAGCAGCCGGTACAATATGCAATATCCGCATTCTGCAATTCAATTCGTTCGCATTCGTGCCCCGATGCCGCACACACTTTCTCCGCCTCGGACATCATGCCCGATACCAGTCCGTTGCGGCGAGGCGACGCATTCAGAATCAGGACTTTCATCGGCTCTCCGTTATTTCCAGTTCGTAGTTCGCCTTTTCCCACTCGTGCATCATGTGGTCGTAACGCTTTTTCAGGTCGTCGTATGACTTATAGGCATCGGCATCGTATTCGGTCGCAGCGGCGAATGCAGCATCGAAATCGGCGATTTTCTTTTCGATTTCGCCTAATTCGTTTTCGATGGATTCGATATTCTTCTTAATCTTGCGTATCGCCTTCTCCTGCTCCTTTTTCTGTTCGTAGGAGAGTTTGCCTGTTGCAGAATCGGTTTTAGGCGACTGTTCCGGCACGGACGACGATTTGCGCTCTATATCGTGCAGATTCTCGATTTTGCGTTTTTCGAGAAAATAGTATATGCCTCCGAGATACTCGCGCACGCCTCCGTCGCGGAACTCGTAGACCTTATCGACCATGCCGTCGAGGAACTCTCGGTCGTGCGAAACGACGACGACGGTTCCGTCGAATTTCTGTATCGCCGATTTCAGAATATCTTTCGAGCGCATGTCCATGTGGTTGGTCGGCTCGTCGAGCACGAGCAGATTGTGCGGTTCGAGCATCATTC
>CAZESW010000118.1:3703-5723 GCA_964514795.1 uncultured Alistipes sp. | reverse complement strand
GTGGTGTCGCACAATGCCACGACGATACGTTCGACGCCTGTCGATTCGCCGCAGAACATACTGCTTATGGCGGCAGATGTCGATGTCGTCGGCATCGACGAGGCGCAGTTCTTCGACGAGAGCATCGTCGATGTGTGCCGCCGTCTGGCGGACCGCGGCATCCGCGTGATTGTCGCCGGACTGGACATGGACTATCTCGGCAAGCCGTTCGGCCCTATGCCGGCACTTATGGCGACCGCCGAATATGTCACGAAAGTGCATGCGATATGCGTCCGCTGCGGCAATCTGGCACACCATTCGCACCGACTGGCGAAGAACGACAAACTGGTGATGCTCGGCGAGAAGGATACCTACGAACCTATCTGCCGCCATTGCTTCGCTGAACTCGCCGCAGAAGAAGGCCGCGATTAGTACAATAATATCGCACGATATCCGTTAGGGGGAACGAGGAAAGGAAAAGGGAAAACATTAAAGACTTTAAGTACTTTAAAGACCTTAATGACCTTAACCGAAACCGTCAGTAACGGCAAAACCGTCCCTGAACAAAATAGAGCAAACAAAACAACAATAAAATGAGTGAAGTCATCAACATCAAGGAACTCAACGAGCGTATCGAGCGCGAAAGCCTTTTCGTCGATACGCTGCGTACTCAAATGGGTAAAGTGATTGTCGGCCAGTCGCATTTGGTCGATACGCTGCTTATAGGACTGCTGTCGAACGGCCATATCCTGCTCGAAGGCGTGCCGGGTCTGGCGAAAACCCTCGCCATCACGACCCTCGCCAAGGCTGTCGATGCCGATTTCTCGCGTATCCAGTTTACGCCGGATTTGCTGCCTGCCGACATCGTCGGTACGCTGATATACTCGCAGAAGAACGAGGACTTTCTTGTGAAGAAAGGCCCCGTGTTCGCGAACTTCGTCCTCGCCGACGAGATTAACCGTTCGCCTGCCAAGGTGCAGTCGGCGCTGCTCGAAGCGATGCAGGAGCGCCAGGTAACCATCGGCGACAAAACCTACCGTCTGCCGGAACCGTTCCTCGTCCTTGCGACGCAGAACCCGTTGGAGCAGGAGGGCACCTATCCTCTGCCGGAGGCGCAGGTGGACCGATTCATGCTGAAAGCCAAGATTTCGTACCCGAAGAAGCAGGAGGAGCGCGACATCGTGCGCATGAACCTTTCGGGTGCCGGAATGCCGCAGCCCGAGAAGGTCATTTCGCCCGAGGATATCGTTAAGGCGCGCAAGGTGGTCGAGGATGTGTATATGGACGAGAAAATCGAGAAATATATCGTCGATATTATCTTCGCGACCCGCGAACCTGCGGAGTACAACCTCCAGAAGTTGCAGTCGCTCATCGCCTACGGAGGTTCGCCGCGTGCGAGCATCTCGCTCGCCAAGGCCGCCCGTGCATACGCATTCATCCGCCGTCGCGGCTATGTGATTCCGGAGGACGTGCGCGCCGTGTGCCACGACGTGCTGCGCCACCGTATCGGTCTTACCTACGAGGCTGAGGCCGAGAATATTTCGACCGAGGAGATTATCACCGAGATACTCAACAACGTTATCGTACCGTAATGCAGGAGCAGGAGAACGATATTCTGAAACGGGTTCGCAAAATCGAAATCAAGACCCGCGGACTGTCGAACGAGATTTTCGCAGGAAAATATCATACGGCGTTCAAGGGCCGCGGCATGTCGTTCGCCGAGGTGCGCGAGTACCGCATTGGCGACGACATACGCGATATCGACTGGAACGTTACCGCCCGTTCGCGCAAACCTCACATCAAGGTCTACGAGGAGGAGCGCGAACTGACGATGATGCTTCTGGTGGACGTCAGCGGTTCGCGGATGTTCGGCAGCGGCGACCGGATGAAGAAGAACGTAATCACCGAAATCGCCGCCGTACTCGCATTCTCGGCGGCACAGACGGGCGACAAGGTCGGCTGCATACTCTTTTCGGACAAGGTCGAGAAGTTCATCCCGCCCAAGAAGGGCCGCAGCCATATCCTGACGATTATCCGCGAA
>CAZESW010000118.1:2100-3603 GCA_964514795.1 uncultured Alistipes sp. | reverse complement strand
CGCAAGGTGTGGGTCGATACGTCGTCCTCGCGCGTGAGGGAGCACTATGCGGCGTCATGGCGCGAACGCGACGAACGGATTTCGCAGCTGCTGCGCCACAACCGCATCGACACGGCGATGATTCCGACCGACGGCGATTATGTCGTCGAACTGATAAAACTGTTCAAACAGAGATGATTGCAATAACGAAAAACATGATTGCCAAATCTTTGGCAGGCGCTGCGCTGCTGCTTGCCGCCTCCGTTGCGGATGTGTCGGCGCAGTCGGTTCCGCCGCGCGTTACGGCGCGAATCTCGCCCGACAGCATCATGATAGGCGACCGCTTCACGCTCGAAATCGAGGTGGACAAGGATTTGATGCAGGCCGTTTCGTTTCCGAGTATCGACAGCCGCACGACGACCGACGGCGGGAAAGACGATTTCGACAGTATCGAGTGTATCGAGGAGATGCCGGTGGATACGCTTTCGGCGGAGGGACGACGGCTGCGGCTGCGCAAAAGGTATGTCATGGCGGCCTTCGACGAGGGCAACTATTCGTTCGGCCGCGCGAAGGTGCTCTATGCCGACAAAAATATCGTTGATACGCTCTATGCCGACGATTCGCTGAAAATCGCGGTCGCGACGTTCCAAATCGACTCGACCTCCCATGCGATTTTCGACATCAAGCCGCAGAAGACGCTGCCGTTCCGTTTCGGCGAGATTTCGGGCTACATGCTTTGGGCGCTCGCCGCACTCGCGGTCGTCGCCCTGCTGGTTTGGCTGGCGGTATGGTGGCTGGGCAAACACGGACGGCGCATTGCCGACATTTTCAAGCCCGCACCTCCTCTGCCGCCGCATGTGGTCGCGATTTCGGAACTCGAATCGCTTCATAATCAGAAGCTGTGGCAGAACAACAAACACAAGCAGTACTATTCGGGCCTGAGCGACATTCTGCGAACCTATATCGCGGGTCGCTACGGTATCGGCGCGATGGAGATGACGACCGACGAAATCATCGAGGCGATGAAGGACATAGAGATGCCGAAGAAAAACGCTATGGACCTCGTCGCCGTGTTGCGCGACAGCGATTTGGTGAAGTTCGCCAAGGCGATGCCCGAGGCTGACGAGAACGAGGGCGCATACCATAAGGCGTACTGGTTCGTCGAGGAGACGAAACCTGTCGAGGTCGAGCCTGCCGGGGAGGAGGACGCACCGACGACCAACCCCGATGCAACCGAAAAGATGGAGGAGAAGCGATGAAAGCGAGATATTTTATTGTGCCGGTTCTGTTCTCGTTCGCATGTCTGGCGCCTTTCGCCGAGGCTGCGGCGCAGAAGATGCCCGAACGGCGACTGGTCCGCAAGGGTAACCGCCAGTTCGGCCGCGAACGCTACGACAAGAGCATAGAGAGTTATACGCGTGCTTTGGAGGCTGCCCCGACATCGTTCGAGGCGACCTACGATTTGGCGAACGCCATGTTCCGTGCCGAACGCTACGACACGGCGGAACAGACGCTCAAAACCAT
>CAZESW010000118.1:0-2000 GCA_964514795.1 uncultured Alistipes sp. | reverse complement strand
TCCCCATATTCTGTGGCTCCTTGCGGCGATTGTACCGCTTGCGGGCTATTATGTGTGGCGCACGATGCAGGGCGATGCGACGATACGCATTTCGTCGGTCGAGGGTCTGCGCCATGCTCCGCGCACGGTGCGCTACTATCTGCGCCATGTGCCGTTCGCTCTGCGCTGTGTCGCTCTGGCGGCACTGATTGTCGCTCTGGCGCGTCCGCAGAGTGCCGAACACGACACCCGAACCGATGCCGAAGGTATCGACATAGTGCTGGCTCTCGACATTTCGGGTTCGATGCTCGCCCGCGACTTCAAGCCCGACCGAATCACCGCCGCCAAAGAGGTTGCGGGTTCGTTCGTCGCCGACCGCTACGGCGACCGTATCGGATTGGTGGTCTTCGCCGGCGAGGCGTTCACGCAAAGCCCGCTGACGACCGACCAAAGCTCGTTGCAGACGCTCCTGAGCCGTATCCGCAGCGGCGTTATCGAGGACGGTACGGCGATAGGCAACGGACTGGCGACGGCGATTAACCGTCTGCGCGAGAGCGACGCCAAGAGCAAGGTGGTAATCCTGCTTACCGACGGCGTGAACAACCGCGGCGAAATCGCTCCGCTGACAGCCGCCGCAATCGCGCAGGACTACGGCATCAAGGTCTACACGATAGGCGTCGGCACGATGGGCGAAGCCCCTTATCCCGTCTTCGACCAGCGCGGCAATATGGTGCAGACCGTCAATATGAAGGTCGAAATCGACGAGGATATGCTCCGCAAAATAGCGCGTCAGACCGGCGGCGAGTATTTCCGCGCGACCGACAAACAGACGCTCCAATCGATATACGACCAAATCAACCGCATGGAAAAGAGCCGCGTAGAGGTCAGCGAGTTCACGATTCTGCACGAGGAGTACCTCGTGTGGGTGCTGGCTGCGATTGCCGCACTGCTGCTCGAATTCGTCGTCAGTCGTTTAATCCTTAAACGTATTCCGTAATGTTCCGATTTGCAAACACAGATATGCTTTGGCTGCTCGCACTCGTGCCCGCAATGGCTCTCGCCCTTGTCGTCCTCGCGCGTCTGCGCCGCCGTTCGCTCGCCCGTTTCGGCAATCCCGAACTGCTCAAAGAGCTGATGCCCGACGTTTCGGCAGGGCGCGTAAGACTGAAATCGCTGCTTTTCCTTGCGGCATTCACCCTCGCGGTACTGGCTGCCGCACGTCCGCAGTTCGGCTCGAAACTGCGCGAGGAGAAGGCGGAGGGTATCGAAATGATGCTCGTCGTGGACGTGTCGAACTCGATGCTCGCCGAGGATTTCTCGCCGAGCCGCCTCGACCGCACCCGGTATTCGATAGACAAACTCTTCTCGTCGCTGTCGCAGGACCGCGTCGGAATGGTCGTTTTCGCGGGTGAGGCAAAGGTCCAGTTGCCCATAACATCCGACTACCGCATGGCGAAGAGTTTTGCGAAAAAACTGTCGCCGTCGCTCGTGTCGGTGCAGGGAACCGACCTCGGACAGGCTATGTCGCTCGCCGCACTCTCGTTCTCGAACTCTCCCGACAAGAGCCGCGCGATGATACTCATCACCGACGGTGAGGCGCACGATGCCGGAGCCGTCGATGCCGCACGGCGTGCCGCCGAACAGGGAATCCGCATATTCGCGATAGGAATCGGCACTCCCGAGGGAGCACCGATAAAAATCGGCGGCGAATTTATCCGCGACGAAAAGGGCGACATGGTCGTCAGCCGTCTGAACGAGGAGATGTTGCAGGAGATAGCCTCAATCGGCGACGGCGGCTATATCCGCGCGACGAATCAGGCGTTCGGACTGGACGAGATAGTCGGGAAAATCAACGATATGGAACGCGGCGAGGTGGCGTCGCTCCGCTTCGAGGAGTACAACGAACAGTTCCCGTGGCTTGTCGCCGCGGCACTCGTGCTGCTCGTGCTCGAATCGCTTCTGCTCGACCGCCGCAACCCCCGCCTCCGCCGCTTCAACATCTTCCGCGAGGGCCGATAGAG
>CAZESW010000117.1:0-5729 GCA_964514795.1 uncultured Alistipes sp. | reverse complement strand
CATAATCGGCAATTTCCCCTACAACATCTCGTCGCAGATATTCTTCAAGATAATCGAAAACCGCGACCTCGTGCCCGAATGCGTCGGCATGATTCAGCGCGAAGTCGCCGTCCGTATCGCCGAGCCGCCCGGTTCGCGCGAATACGGAATTCTGAGCGTACTTTTGCAGGCATGGTACGATATCGACTATCTGTTCACCGTGTCGGAGAAGGTCTTCAATCCGCCGCCGAAGGTCAAGAGCGCGGTTATCCGTCTGCGCCGCAACTCGACCGCGAAACTCGACTGCGACGAGGCTCTGTTCGTCCGCGTCGTGAAGGCTTCGTTCGGACAGCGTCGCAAGATGCTGCGCAACTCGCTGCGGTCGGTTTTCGGCAATTTCGGAGGGGCGGAACATCCGCTTTTCGGCGAACGCGCCGAGCAGCTGAAAATCGCCGATTTCGTCGAACTCACCAACTGGGTTTCGGAGCACATAGCACATTGATTCACATCTACATACACACTGTTATACAACTAACACAAATTGTTAATTTTTTAACAGCAAAATAATTGCTTTTTTATTAGGTTCTACGGCAAAGAGTTTGTATTTTTGCCGCATGACAAAGGTGAAATCCGCGCAAAAAACGCGGTCTTTTTCGTGCGGTTCCGGCGCAGGACGGGAGCGCTGGAAGAAGACGGCAAGGCGGGGAGTGGTGCAAAGCAGATAAGGTAAATAAAGCATTTAAAAAGCAATTAATGACTTTAAAAACCTTAGACACTTTAAGCACCTTAAAAGACTAAAAAAAAAAGAAAAACTCTACAAACATAGAAAATATGGCAGAAAAGAAATTCATCACATGCGATGGCAACTATGCGGCGGCACATATAGCATATATGTTCTCCGAAGTTGCGGCAATCTACCCTATCACTCCGTCCTCCACGATGGCAGAACTCGTGGACGAGTGGGCGGCACAGGGTCGTAAGAATATCTTCGGCGAAACCGTCAAGGTCGTCGAAATGCAGTCGGAAGCCGGTGCTGCCGGTGCGGTTCACGGCTCGTTGCAGAGCGGTGCGCTGACCTCGACGTTCACGGCGTCGCAGGGTCTGCTGCTCATGATTCCGAACATGTACAAGATAGCGGGCGAGTTGCTTCCGGGCGTATTCCACGTTTCGGCGCGTGCGCTGGCCGCACAGTCGCTCTCGATTTTCGGCGACCATCAGGACGTCATGGCAGCCCGTCAGACCGGATTCGCCATGATTGCCACCTCGTCGGTTCAGGAGGTTATGGACCTTGCGGGCGTAGCGCATATCGTCGCGCTTAAAGCACGCATTCCGTTCCTGCACTTCTTCGACGGATTCCGCACCTCGCACGAGATTCAGAAAATCGAACTTATCGACGAGGCTTCGCTCACGGCCATGTTCGACCGCGACGCCTTGCAGGCGTTCCGCAACCGCGCCCTCAATCCGGAGACTCCGATTACCCGCGGTACGGCACAGAATCCGGACATCTACTTCCAGACCCGCGAGGCTTCGAACAAATTCTACGACGCAGTGCCAGACATGGTTGCCGACACGATGCGCGAGATTTCGAAAATCACGGGCCGCGAGTACAAGCCGTTCGTTTACTACGGCGCAGCCGATGCCGAGCGCGTAATCGTCGCAATGGGTTCGGTAACCGAGACCATCAAGGAGTGCATCGATTATCTGAACGCACGCGGCGAGAAGGTCGGCGTTGTAACCGTACACCTCTACCGTCCGTTCTCGGCGAAATATCTGTTCGACGTGATGCCGAAGAGCGTCAAGACGCTTTGCGTTCTCGACCGCACCAAGGAGCCGGGAGCCAACGGCGAACCGCTCTACCTCGACATCGTGGACGCATTCTACGGCAGCGAGCTGAAACCGAACATCATCGGCGGCCGCTACGGTCTGTCGTCGAAGGACACCACCCCGGCACAGATGCTCGCCGTATTCGCAAACATGGCGCTTCCGCAGCCGAAGAACCACTTCACGGTTGGTATCGTGGACGACGTTACGAACCTTTCGCTGCCGGTCGGCGAGGAGATTTCGATGGCGAAGGAGGGCACTTTCGAGGCCCTGTTCTTCGGACTCGGTGCTGACGGAACGGTCGGCGCCAACAAGAACTCGATTAAGATTATCGGCGGCTCGACCGACAAGTACTGCCAGGCTTACTTCTCCTACGACTCGAAGAAGAGCGGCGGCTACACCTCGTCGCACCTCCGTTTCGGCGACAAGCCTATCACATCGCCTTATCTGGTTACGACACCGGATTTCATCGCCTGCCACGTTCCGTCGTATGTGGACAAGTACGACGTGCTGAAAGGCTTGAAAAAGGGCGGTTCGTTCCTGCTCAACTCGGTGAACGACGCCGAGACGACCTGCAAGACGCTGCCTGACGCGATGAAGGTTTACCTCGCGAAGAACAACATCAATTTCTATATCATCAACGCGACCAAAATCGCTTCGGAACTCGGTCTGGGCAACCGTACCAACACCATCATGCAGTCGGCATTCTTCAAAATCGCGGGTGTGATTCCGTTCGACAAGGCGGTCGAGGAGATGAAGAAGGCAATCTACAAATCCTACGGCAAGAAGGGCGAGGACATCGTCAATATGAACTATGCCGCCGTAGATGCTGGAGGTCATTCGGTCGAGAAGGTCGAAGTGCCCGCCGAGTGGGCGGACATCGAGCTCAAACCGGCTGCGCACAATGTCGATATGTCGCGTCCGGAGTTCGTGCGCAACATCGTGGACCCAATCAACGCACTGAAAGGCGACCAGCTGCCGGTTTCGGCGTTCAACGGCCGCGAGGACGGTTCGTGGGACAACGGCACCGCTGCATGGGAGAAGCGCGGTATCGCGGTGAACGTTCCTGAGTGGGACGTGAACAAGTGTATCCAGTGCAACCAGTGCTCCTACGTCTGCCCTCACGCAGCAATCCGTCCGTTCCTCGCAACCGAGGAGCAGGCAGCGAACGCTCCGGAGGGAACGACCTTCAAGCAGGGACTGGGCAACACCAAGGAGTACAAGTTCCGCATTCAGGTTTCGCCGCTCGACTGTACGGGCTGCGGCAACTGCGTGGACATCTGCCCTGCCAAGGAGAAGGCTCTCACCATGAAGCCGCTGGCTACGCAGCTCGACCAGGAGGCGAAGTGGGAGTACATGCACAACGTCGTCGGCTACAAGAGCGGCGACCGCGACAAGAACGTCAAGGGAAATCAGTTCGCACAGCCGCTGTTCGAGTTCTCGGGCGCATGCGCAGGCTGCGGCGAAACGCCTTATATCAAGACCATCACCCAGCTATTCGGCGAGCGCATGATGGTTGCCAACGCTACGGGATGTACGTCGATTTACTCGGCATCCGCACCTTCGACCCCTTACTGCACCAACGCCGAGGGACACGGTCCGGCATGGGCTAACTCGCTCTTCGAGGACAACGCGGAGTATGGTCTGGGTATGCACGTCGGCGTCGAGAAGCTGCGCGACCGTCTGGTTTCGATAATGGAGGATGCAATCGCCAACTGCGCAGACTGCTCCGACGAACTGAAAGGCGTTATGCGCGAGTGGATTGACAACCGCCACCTCGCTGCCAAGTCGGCTGAAATCAGCGCACGTCTGATTCCGTTGTGCGAGGCATGCGGCTGCGACAAGTGCCGTCAGATTCTCGACATGAAGAAGTTCCTCGTCAAGAAATCGCAGTGGATTATCGGCGGTGACGGATGGGGCTACGACATCGGCTTCGGCGGCGTAGACCATGTACTGGCAAGCGGTGAGGACGTGAATATCCTCGTTGTCGATACCGAGGTTTACTCCAACACGGGCGGTCAGTCGTCGAAGGCTACTCCGGTCGGTGCAATCGCCAAGTTCGCGTCGATGGGCAAACGTATCCGCAAGAAGGATTTGGGCGCAATCGCAATGACATACGGTTATGTATATGTAGCGCAGGTTTCGATAGGCGCATCGCAGGCACAGCTGCTCAACGTGCTGAAAGAGGCTGAGGCTTATCCGGGCCCGTCGCTCGTAATCGCCTACGCACCATGTATCAACCACGGTATCAAGGGCGGCATGACCCGTACGCAGACCGTCGGCAAACAGGCTGTCGAGTGCGGTTACTGGCACCTGTGGCACTACAATCCGCAGCTCGAGGAGCAGGGCAAGAATCCGTTCGTGCTCGACTCCAAGGAGCCTGACTGGTCGAAGTTCCGCGACTTCCTGATGAAGGAGGTGCGCTATACGTCGCTCCAGAAGCTCTACCCTGCCGAGGCAGAAGAGTTGTTCCAGGCAGCCGAGGAGAACGCTAAATGGCGTTACGCAAGCTACGTCCGCCGTTCGAAGCAGGAGTTTTAGCCATTCGCGGCAAAACCGAACCGCTGTAAGAATCGCCCCGCTCTTATAAACAGAGCGGGGCGGTTTTCGTTAAGGGCGTTTTTTAGGGACCTTAAAGACTTTAATGTCGTTAGGGTCGTTAAAAAAATTTTCCTACCTTTGCAGAAACATCACACACCCAAGAACTACTCGTTATGAAAAAATTCATCATTCTGACGCTCTGCATGATAACGCTGAGTCAGTCGGCGTGGGCATGGGCACGTCAGGGACACGCCACGATTGCCAAAATCGCCGAGAACCATCTCACGCCGAAAGCCAAAAAGCAGATTACCAAGTATCTGCACGGCAAATCCATCGTCGCTTACGCGTCTTACGCCGACGACTACAAAAATCAGTTACCCGTAGACCTCGGATTCGAACCGACTAACTGGAAGCGCGTTACGACCTATCCCCACACTTTCTACGCTACCGAGGATTGCACGCCGTACCGGGGTATCGAGCGCGACGGAGAGTACGTCATCAACTGCATCTACTACATCGAGAAGTTCGCCGAGGATTTGAAGCACCCCGAGCGTCTGACCGACTCCGCCCGCGTGATGCACATCGCGCTTCTCGTGCATTTCGTCGGCGACATGCACTGCCCGGAGCATATCCGCTATCCGGAAGACCGAACAATCGGCTACTACAACGTAACGTTCTGCGGCAAACCGATACGCCTCCACACGCTGTGGGACAGCCAGGTGCTGTCGCTCAAACACCCGTGGGGTTTCCTCGACACGGCATATCTGCTCGACATCTGCACGCCGAAGGAGATTGACGCAATCACGGCAGGCACGCCATGGGACTGGGGAACCGATTCGGCGCGCGCTTCGCGTCCCGTACACGAAATCAAGGAGGGTGCGGTGCTCGGCATGGACTACATCCTCGAAAATCTCGACCTCACCGAGTCGCAAATCCGCAAAGCGGGCTACCGGCTGGCGAAACTGCTGAATAAGATTTTCGGGTAAAAGGAGACCTTAAAGACTTTTCCCGCCTTAAAGAATTTTTTACTATCTTTGTCCAAACATTACACACCTAAAACCTGTTTAGCATGAAAAAATTCATCATTCTGACGCTATGTCTGATGACATTCAGCCAGTCGGCCTGGGCTTGGGCACGTCAGGGACACGCCACGATTGCCAAAATCGCCGAGAACCATCTCACCCCGAAAGCAAAAAAACAGATTACCAAGTATCTGCACGGCAAATCAATCGTAGCATACGCGTCTTACGCCGACGACTACAAGAACAAACTGCTATTGGACACCGGTTTCGAGCCGACCAACAGTTCGCGCGTTACGGTCTATCCGCACACATTCGAGGCGAACGACGACTGCACTCCGTACCGCACCATCGAGCGCGACGGAAAGT
>CAZESW010000116.1:0-5739 GCA_964514795.1 uncultured Alistipes sp. | reverse complement strand
CGAAGAGCACCAGAAATAATAATTCGTAAAACATCTTCATTTCGACACTTAATATTCACGCAATAACGACATCATGAAACAGCAAAGAAGAGTAGTTGTTACCGGTATCGGTACGATAAATCCGTTGGGAAACGATATCAACGAATATTTCAATAACCTGGAAAACGGAGTAAGCGGAGCGGCACCGATAACGCATTTCGATGCGACCAATTTCAAATCGCGTATTGCCTGTGAGGTAAAGAACTACGACTGGACGAAGTATTTCGACCGCAAGGAGGTTCGCAAGTACGACCTTTATACGCAGTATGCTCTCGTGGCTACTGCCGAGGCTGTCGCAGACGCGCAAATCAATCTCGAAACCGAGAATCTCGAGCGTGTAGGCGTAGTGTGGGGCTCCGGCGTAGGCGGAATGGAGACGTTCTATGAAGAGGTAATGGGTTGGGCCGCAGGTAACGGAATACCTCGGTTCAGCCCTTTCTTTGTACCGAAAATGATTTCGGACCTCGCTGCGGGACACATCTCTATCAAATACGGATTCATGGGTCCTAATTACAGTGTGGTTTCGGCATGCGCTTCGTCCAACAACGCGATGATTGACGCGCTCAATCTCGTGCGCTGGGGCAAAGCCGACATGATTGTAACCGGAGGTTCGGAGGCACCGGTAATCGTTCCGGCAGTCGGCGGATTCTGCTCGATGCAGGCTCTCTCGACGCGCAACGACGATCCGCAGCACGCTTCGCGTCCGTTCGACAAGGACCGCGACGGTTTCGTGATTGCCGAGGGTGCGGGTGCGCTCATTTTCGAGGAGTACGAACACGCAGTGGCTCGCGGAGCCAAGATTTACTGCGAGGTTGCCGGAGGCGGCATGTCTGCCGACGCGCACCACATGACTGCGCCTCATCCGGAAGGAAAGGGCGCGATAATTTCGATGCGCACCGCATTGGAGGATGCGGAAATCGGAATCGACGAGGTAGACTACCTCAATACCCACGGAACTTCGACTCCTCTCGGCGATATCGCCGAACTGACGGCTGTCAAGGAGCTGTTCGGTGAACATGCCTACAAGATGAACATCTCGTCCACGAAATCGATGACGGGACACCTGCTCGGCGGAACGGCCGCAGTAGAGGCTCTTGCATGCGTATTCGCCATCTCGAAGGGAATCGTTCCTCCGACCATCAATGTCGAGAATCTCGATCCTGCTATCGACGACAAGTTGAACCTTACTCTCGGAAAGGCGCAGAAACGCGACGTGAAGGTTGCGATGAGCAACACGTTCGGTTTCGGCGGACACAACTCGACGGTTGTTTTCCGTAAGTTATAATTTTAACTGTCTGCTCTCGTGTTCGATTTTTTGATTCGTCCGATAAAACGGAACTTCGGACGCGACAGAGGATATTACCGTATGATCGACGATATGTTCGGCTTCATGCCGAACAACGTCGAATTGTACAAACTCGCATTGATTCACCGTTCGGCTTCGGTCATGATGAACGGCCGCAGCATCAATAACGAACGTCTGGAATTTCTGGGCGATGCCGTTATCGAGAGCGTAACGTCGGATTATCTTTTCATCGAATTCCCCGATTACGACGAAGGACAACTTACGCAACTGCGTTCCAAACTCGTTTCGCGGCAGTCACTGAATGCCATTGCCCGCGAAATAGGGTTGGACGAGTGCGTTATATGCAACAGTTCCGCAGGAGCGTCGCAGAAACATATCTTTGGCGATGCTTTCGAGGCGATGATGGGTGCAATCTATCTCGACAAGGGATATAATTTCGTCAATCGCCTGCTTATCAATACTATCTATCCCAGCCACATGTCGCTCGACGAGGTGGACGAATCGGAAACCGATTTCAAGAGCCGCCTGATAGAGTGGGGACAGAAACACCATCACAACATCGTTTTCCGCACGAAAGGCAACGGCAACCAGTCCGGAGCGCAGCATTTCCGTTCGGTCGTCATCATCGACGGTATCGAAGTAGGACACGGACTGGGTGAATCCAAGAAGGAGGCGGAACAGTCTGCCGCGAAGTCGGTGTCGCACGAAGTCAGCGACGAGGAGTGCGCACGACTGCTCGACAAACTCGACCGCATGAGCAAATAATTGCGGTAATCATGAAATCCATTCGCGATAAAATTGCAGTTCGCGGTGTCGGAGAGTTGTCCGATGCCGAGTTGCTCGCTGTCGTTATCGAGGATAAGCCGCTTGCCGATAAAATCATTGCCGAATGCGGTTCGCTCTCCGGCATCGTCCGTATGGAACTGCCGCGACTGCGCATGATTGAGGGCTTGGGACTGCGACGTGCCGAGAAAATCGCTGCATCCGCCGAACTGGGCCGCCGTCTTGCGGCCGCCGAGGCACAGTGCGTCGATTCAATCGCTACGAGCGACGACATTGTCCGCATTTTCCGACCGATAGTGGAGGGGCTGTCCCACGAGGAGTGCTGGGTGCTGTTTCTTACCAATTCCAACCGCATTATCGAGCGTCAGCGTGTCAGTCAGGGCGGAGTACAGGCGACGATAGTGGATAATCGCTTGATTGTCAAACGTGCACTCGAACTTCTCTCGACGCAGATTGTTCTCGTGCACAACCATCCGTCGGGTGCGGCAGAACCGAGTGACGCCGATATCGTGCTTACGCGCAAGGTTCGCGAGGCAGCCGCTCTGTTCGACATACGCCTGCTCGACCATATCATCATCGCCGGTTCCGGCAGTTACAGTTTCCGCAGCAGCGGACTTCTGTAATCGTGTCGCGTGAGATGCCGTATCGGCCGTATCTGCGCGAAAGTCCGATAATTATACTGTTCGCAAATTGCATAAACGAAAATTTATGCCTATATTTGTTTTGAATATGTACAGGTTCGATAAAACTTATTGCTATGGCGACACGAACGATTGACAAATTTCAGGTTATGGCGCAGTGCGTCCATATCATTCGGCGGCAGATACGCAATACCCGCCACCCGCAAATGCGTGCGAATCTCGAAAATATGGCAGACCGCTTCGGTGCGATAGGCGGCAGAGCCGACGAGTATGGAATGATTGCCTATGCCGACTGTATATATATTGTACATAAGGATTTCGAGAACGAACCCAATCTGCTGCTGTCGAAAGGCGGCAAACTGTATATAGGCAAACTCGATATCTGTCTGCGATTCAACGATCGCAAGTGTATCCGCATTCACGGCGACGGAACTGCGGATTGCGGCTACTCGATGCACGGCACGATGACGGGCGAGTGCATCACCGAACGGTATGAATACGAAAACGGCAAAGTGAAGAAGTTCGCCTACAACGAACAACCGCTCTCTCCGTATATGCAGGACGGAACGCGGGTGAATAACGACTATTCGCTCGGATTTTTCGGCAGAATCCGCCACAATACCACTATCGGCCGCAAGGATTTTCTGCTCGGACTGCTGTTGCTATTGGGTTTGAACTATGCGACGATGATGTTCGCCGCACTGGCTGGCAGTGTCGGTATCGTTTTGACCGTGATTGTCGGCGTACTGATGTTTGTTATGGTTGTCGCTCTTGTCGCAAAACGTATAGGCGATCTCGGATATTTCGGCGGAACCCGTGTGGCTCTGGTCTTCTTGACGCTGTTTTTCCCGATAATGTTTATTGTTCTGCTGTTTGTTCCGACTAAGGTCGTGAGCGAATCGGAGTATGAAGCCGACAGAAAGCGTTGGCAGAAGAGAGTGGATGAGGGCAAGCGCGCTTTGGCCCGACGTTGCGATGCCGTCGAGGCGGAACTCGACTGGTTCGGAATAACGCCGGAGGTGGAGGCTCTCGCCGACAGGCTGGCATCTCGTTCGTCGGGAACTCAGTCGTCCCCGAACCGCTATACGGATGACGATATGGCGTTGGAGGAGGAGATGCGCCGCCGTTCGGAGGAGGAATCGGCGGAGCGCGAGCGTATGGAGGAGCGTCGCCGCGAGGAGGAGGAACGGCAGCGTCGCGAGTCCGAGGAACGCGACAGAGAACAGCGTCGGGACAGCATAAGACGCGAGATAGACGGTCTGCGCAGCGAGTTGTCGAGCGCGGAGTCGAGATACAATCGTGCGCGAAGCGAATACGACAGGGCGAGACAGCAGGCGGATACCTATATGTCGTATGCCCGCAGTACCGACAATGAATCGCTTCGTCGCGATTACGAACAGAGTGCCGACGGCTATATGTCGGACGCGCACTCCTCCGAACGCGATATGTCGGATGCCGAGTCCCGCATAAGCGATTTGCGAAGCCGCATTAGCAGTCTGGAAAGCGATATGTCCGGTATATGACGACCGGTTGTCGTGTGAAATAATGATTGCCGAGATTTATATCTCGGCAATCATTATTTTGTGTATTCTTGATTTACTTTGCAAAATTCATACGTTCAGATAATCGCGGATTGCGGCGACATATTCGTCGAACGCCGATATTCCCTGCGGAGTGATGCGGCATATCGTGCGGGGCATCTTTCCCTTGAATGTCTTCTCGACTTCGATATATCCCGCCTTCTGCAACTTGTCGATTTGCACGCTCAGATTGCCCGCAGTCGATCCCGTCTGCTCGCGAAGGTAGACGAAGTCGGCACTCTCGACACCGATAAGTATCGACATCACGGCGAGCCGCAACTCGGAGTGCAGCAGTGGGTCTAATGCTTTGAACATGCCTTGTTTTTTCTGTTTTTGTAGTTCAGTATATGCCCCGGAATGACGAGCATCGCGAAGAATATCGCTGCAAAGATAAGAATATCCGCCAATATATAATCGACTACGCCTTCGCGACCGACCTCCTCTACCGTCGGTTGCAACTGACGCATTATCGGGAAGATGAGCGAGGCGCCTATCGCCAGAGAACCTACGAGGGAGGTGGTGAAGTCCTTAATAATCAATCCTGTAATGGCGACACCGCTTCCGCATATCATTACGACTGTGAAAAACAGCATAGTGTGGGTGCCATAGAGAATCTCGCCGAATACCGCAACCAAAAACGTTACGCCCAAGACCGTCCATACGGCATCTATGCAGCGGTCTACATACGACTTCGGCAGGTTCTGCCGTTTGCGTCCCGTCAGCCAGGTCAGGGTATGGCCTATAACCGGAATGAAAACCCAAAATAATCCTGCGCAGTCGGTCCAGCCGCATTTACGGACTGCGTATTCCAGCAACGAAATAAGTACCGTCGTGTAACCCCAAATCAGAAACGGACGGCCCGAATCTTTTGCTAAACGTTCGCGGGTGTCGTTAATCATCGACGTGATGAGAGCCAGACTCTCCTGCTCGTTCAATCTTTTCTCTTCCATGATTTTTATGTTTTAACAGGTTCAACAATCGAGAATGTAGTATACCCATTGCAGTGCGATGGCGATTCCCCATCCGCCGATAACCCACAACCCCCACGGGTAGGAGCATGTGAAGTAGTTGAGTACCGACAAATATCCGCAAATTACTGCGAATGTTACAGTGTTGCGAATCAGTTTCTTTCGCGCTTCAGCGTTCTGTGTGGCAACATTTGTTTCCATACTTTTATGCTTTATTGGTTAGGTTCGGCTTTTAATTACGATGTAAATATAAAGTAGTTTATGATATAAACCAAATAAAACGGGAAAATTTTTTGAAAAGGTAGGATTTTTTCGGGGAATGGTCGGGAGTGCGGGAGAGGGATTGGTCGGAGGTTTGGTTTTGATGAGGATGGACGGCGGTTTTTTGAGCGAATGGTGGGCTTTGGGGCGGATGGGTGGAT
>CAZESW010000115.1:0-5742 GCA_964514795.1 uncultured Alistipes sp. | reverse complement strand
TACCGCATCCTCGTTCGGGAAAACCATAGCTCCCGACTGGCGGTACATATCTGCATGACTGCTCTACTCGTCGTCGCGTAACGATTTCAAATATACGAATTACGCCAAACTGCCCGAACTCTCGTTCGACGATTCGGGCCATATCGTCGGGCGCGAATATCCGACCGACCGCAACCGCAACGGCGACTACGGCGATTTCCACGTTTTGCAGGAGGCTTACCATAATTCGCGCAAGGGCGACCGCTTCGGTGCGACCGTGTGGTATACGCTCTCCGGCCGCGGAGTGCCGAAACTCTCGACCGACTATCGCGACGATACGACCACACGCGCCTCGCAGCATGAATCGACGCTGCGGGCGGTGCTCTCGTGGGACAGGATTCTGCACAGCGTCAGACTCGGTGCGAAAGCGGGATATACCTATACGGACATGCTCTACCGCTATCTGTTCGACATCACGGGTTCGGGCGATAACATGATAGAGGGAATCCGTTCGCAGAGTTACGTCCACTCCGCATTCGGACGCTTCGAGGCGGAGTATTCGTTCCGCGACAAACTGATGATTTCCGGCAGTCTGTCCGCCAGTCAGCACTTCGTCGCCAGCAGCGACGAATCCGTATACGACAACGTCGGCGACGAGGTGATTGTCGGCTACCGTCAGGCGCGGTTCGAACTCGCGGCGTCGGCATCCGTCCGCTACCGCCCGACTAAACGGCTCGGACTGGCGGCTTCCGCCCGCTGGGATTTGTACGGCACGCGCAGTACGCCGGTCGTTCCCGCGCTCTTTGCCGATTATCTCGTTTCGCGAAAGGGCAATCTGGTGCTGAAAGCCTCCGTAACGCGCAATTACCGCTATCCGACACTCAACGACCTCTATTTCCAGCCGGGCGGCAATCCCGATTTGAAACCCGAAAACGGCTTCACCTACGACGGCGGAGCGGCATTCTCGGTCAAGTGCGCGGACGGCAGGGTAGGCATCTCGGGCGAGGTGTCGGCTTTCGACTCCTATATCGACAACTGGATTCTGTGGCGTCCGACATTCAAGGGATTCTGGACGCCGCTCAATATCCGCCGCGTGCACAGCTGCGGATTCGAGGCGAAGGCTTCGCTGACCGCCGGCCTCGGCGGTGGCTGGTCGCTGTCGGCGAACGGGCTGTTTTCGATGACGCGGTCGCTCAATCAGGCGAATCCGGTTTCGGAGAACGATATTTCCTACGGCAGACAGCTGCCCTATATTCCGGTCTATACCTCGTCCGCGACGGGCCGCGTATCGTGGCGGGGTTGGTCGCTCGCCTACAAGTGGCGCTATTTCAGCGAGCGCTACACCGTTTCGTCGGGCGACATGACGGTGACTGGTGTCGTGGCGCCCTATTTCATGAACGACGTTTCGCTCGAAAAACGGTTCTCGTGGCGGTGGGGCGAACTGTCGGTTCGGGCCGACGTGAACAATCTGTTCGGCGAGGAGTACGAAACTGTGCTGTCGCATCCGATGCCGGGACGGAATTTCGGAATTTTCGTCGGCATTTCGCCCGATTTCGGCGCGAAAAACCGCCGGAACCGCGATTGATGAAAAAGTGTTGATAAAAACGGGCGCGAAAATTCCATTTTCGGAAAATGGTTCGTACATTTGTGCCATGAAAAATTGTGTTCTGTTATGCGTCGGGTCATCATTCTCCTTCGGGCGAATGACGATTGCAGGACGGCAGCCTCTCGCCGGCAGTGCGAAGGTGCGCCGACAGTGCGGCCGCAAACAGAGTTCGCATCCCTCGGAGCATTCGTCGAGTCGCCAGCAAGCCGCTCAATCGCGATGCCTGAGTGCGTGCGGGATAGAAGCATAGGAACCACTGCAATGTGAAAATTGCGGTGGTTTCTGATTTTATTTTGTTGAATGATTAAAAACAGTCAGGTTTAATGAAAGTCGGTGTAATCATGGGTTCGACGAGCGACTGGGAGGTCATGTCGGCTGCTGTCGCAACTCTCGAAGAGTTCGGAATTCCTTACGAAAAGCGGGTCGTCAGTGCCCATCGCACTCCGCAGTTGCTGTACGAATATGCCGCTACGGCTCGCGACCGTGGTCTGGACGTTATCATCGCCGGTGCAGGCGGTGCGGCGCATCTGCCGGGCATGACGGCGGCGATGACTCCGCTGCCCGTTATCGGAGTTCCGGTGCAGACCCGCGCGTTGAAGGGTATCGATTCGCTGCTCTCCATCGTGCAGATGCCGGCAGGCGTTCCGGTGGCGACCGTCGCAATCAACGGTGCGCGCAATGCCGCACTTATCGCGGTTTCGATTCTCGCACTGCGCGACGAGGAGGTCGCACGTCGTCTGGACGCATTCCGTGCCGAACAGACGGCGAAAGTTCTGGCTGCCGAATTATAATCGCTGACGTATGACGAAAATCGGTATCATAGGCGGCGGACAGTTGGGAATGATGATAGCCGAGGCTGCGAAAAGGCTCGGCGCACAGACCGTCGCGCTCGATTTGTCGGAGGATGCTCCGGCATTCCGCGTCTGCGACGAACATATCGTCGCGCGGTCGTTCGACGATGCGGAGGCATTGGAGCGTCTTTGTGCGGCGTCGGACGTCGTAACCTACGAATTCGAAAATATTCCGGCGGAGGTGCTGATGCCGCTGGCGGAGAAATACAACATCAAGCAGGGCGTCCGGCAGCTCCTCGACTCGCAGGACAGACTCGTCGAGAAGCGCAATGCCGAACGGGGCGGACTGCCTTGCGGCGGATATATGGCTGTGGACAACGCCGACGACCTGCGCAGCGGAACGGAGCGTTTCGGCTATCCGTGCGTCCTCAAAAGCCGTCGTCTCGGCTACGACGGGCACGGTCAGATGGTGCTGCGCTCGGACGACGATTTGGCTGCGGCGGAGAAGATGCTCGACGTGCCGATGATTCTCGAAGAGTTCATCGATTTCGACTACGAGGCGAGCGTGATTATGGTCGCCGACAAGGAGCGGATAGTAACCTTCCCCGTAGGACGCAATATCCACGGCGGCGGAATCCTCGATTTGAGCATCGTGCCCGCACCGCGCATAACGACGATGGTTCACGAACGGATGATTCGTCAGAGCGAGGCCTTCATGCGCCGCTGCGGTTACGAAGGAATCCTGACGATAGAGTATTTCGTCCGCGGCGAGGATGTCATATTCAACGAAATGGCTCCGCGGCCGCACAACAGCGGGCACTATACCATCGAGGGCTGCACGACCGACCAGTATTCCGAACTGGTGCGCTACCTGCTCGGCGAACCTCTGCACGAACCGCAGCTCGTCGCGCCGACGGTGATGAAAAACATCCTCGGCCGCGACCTCGAAGCGGCGAAGAAGGTGGCGGAGGAGGAGCACGACGGCGTTTATGTCCATATCTACGGCAAGACCGAGTCGCGACCACGCCGCAAGATGGGCCACATAACGATGGTGGGCATGATGCCCGAACGGTTCGATGCCGAATGGGCGCATCGTTTTGCAAAAGAGTAATAATTTCCGAAACGAATTAAAATATATGAAGAACTATCGGATTTTTGTAGAGAAATATGCCGAATTCAGAGTCGAGGCGGAGAGCCTGCGCTGCGAACTGAACGAAAACCTCGGATTGAACATCCGTTCGCTGCGTCTGCTCAACGTGTACGACCTCTTCGGATTTACGCCCGAACTGCTCGAACGCAGCCGCTACGCGGTGTTCGGCGAGGTGGTGACCGATTCGGTGAGCGACGAATGTCCGCTCGACGGAGTGAAATATCTGGCGGTCGAGTACCTGCCGGGTCAGTTCGACCAGCGCGCAAGTTCGGCTGTGGACTGCGTGCGGCTGCTCGACCCGTCGGCCGATGTGCGCATTCGCAGTTCGCGACTGCTGATTTTCGACGACGGCGTGAGCGAAAGCGACATCGAAGCCGTCAAGCACTACTATATCAATGCCGTCGAGTCGCGCGAGAAGGATTTGAGCCGTCTTGCCGACAACGAGCAGGCACAGATGCGCCCGGTTCCGGTCTTGGAGGGCTTCACCGACATGGAGGAGGCGGATTTCGCAGCCTACTGCAAGTCCAACGGACTGGCGATGAACGCCGACGACCTGCGCGAGGTGGTGAACTATTTCCGCGGCGAGCGACGCAACCCGACACAGACCGAGTTGCGAATCCTCGATACGTATTGGAGCGACCACTGCCGCCACACGACCTTCACGACCGAGATTACCGAGATACGCATCGACGATTCGTTCATGCGCGACGAACTGGAAGCCGCTCTGGCGGAGTTCGGCCAGATGCGCAGCGAACTCGGACGCGAACACAAGAGCCTCTGCCTTATGGAAATCGCGACCATCGGCGCCCGTTATCTGCGCAAGTGCGGCAAACTCGACGACCTCGAACAGAGCGAGGAGAACAACGCTTGCAGCATATTCGTCGATGTCGATGTGGACGGTCGAACGGAGAAGTGGCTGTTGCAGTTCAAGAACGAAACGCACAACCACCCGACCGAGATAGAGCCGTTCGGAGGTGCTTCGACCTGCCTCGGAGGCGCTATCCGCGACCCGCTGTCGGGCCGTGCGTATGTCTATCAGGCAATGCGCGTTACGGGAGCCGGAGATATATATAGGGAGGTTTCGCAGACGCTTGCCGGCAAACTGCCGCAGCGTATCATCAGCCGCAAGGCCGCAGCGGGATATTCGAGCTACGGCAACCAGATAGGACTTGCCACGACGCACGTCCGCGAGGTCTACCACGACGGCTATGTCGCCAAACGATTGGAGGTCGGCGCTGTGGTAGGTGCCGTGAAGGCTGAAAACGTCCGCCGCGAATCGCCGGTGAAGGGCGATGTCGTGCTGCTGCTCGGCGGCCGCACGGGCCGTGACGGTATCGGCGGAGCGACCGGCTCGTCGAAGGAACACACCCTCTCGTCGCTCGAAGAGTGCAGCTCGGAGGTGCAGAAGGGTAATGCGCCGGAGGAGCGCAAACTGTCGCATCTGTTCCGTCGTGCGGACGTCACGCGACTTATCAAGAAATCGAACGATTTCGGTGCGGGCGGTGTGAGCGTCGCTATCGGCGAACTTACCGACGGTCTGGATATTTACCTTGACCGCGTACCGGTGAAATACAGCGGTCTGAACTCTACCGAACTCGCTATCAGCGAATCGCAGGAGCGTATGGCGGTCGTCGTCGAGCGCAGGGACATGGAGCGCTTCATGGAGTTGTGCGACGAGGAGAACGTCGAGGCCACATATGTCGCCGACGTGACCGATACGGCACGCATGCGCATGTTCTACCGCGGCGAAACGGTCGCTGACCTTTCGCGCGAGTTCATCGACAGCGCTGGTGCTAAACACTATACGGAGGTGTGCCTCGGCGGGGTCGAGAACCGCAATCCTTTCCGTCGCGAAATCGAGGGTGCTACGCTCCGTGAGCGAATGGTAGAGAATCTCGCCGACCGCAACGTGGTTTCGCAGCGCGGACTTATCGAGATGTTCGACTCCACTATCGGCGCTTCGACGGTGCTGATGCCGTTCGGCGGACGGACGCAGCGTACCGAAACGCAGGTTTCGGTGCAGACGCTGCCGGTTCGCGAGGGACGGACGACTACGGCGAGCGCAATGGCATTCGGCTACAATCCGTTCGTCGCTTCGTGGAGCACTTATCACGGCGCCGAAGATGCCGTTGTCGAGGCCGCCGCAAAGGCTGTTGACTGCGGAGCGCGCTACGATAAGATTCGCTTCTCTTATCAGGAGTGTTTCGATCGCATGA
>CAZESW010000114.1:0-5752 GCA_964514795.1 uncultured Alistipes sp. | reverse complement strand
GCGTCAGCACGAAAATCGCTCCGGCGAAACCCGTCTCCTCGCCTATCGTGCAGAATATGAAGTCGGTATGTTTCTCGGGCACGAAGTTGTAGCGAATCTGCGTGCCTTGCAGGAATCCCTTGCCGAACACGCCGCCCGAGCCGATTGCGATTTTCGACTGATTGACGTTGTAGTCCTGTCCCGTCGGGTCGCTGACGATGCCGAGAAAACTGAGGATTCGTTTCTGCTGGTGGTCGCGCAGCACCGACTCGAAAATGAAATTCGATGTCGGCAGGAACATCATCGACATGAAGAATATGGCGACCGAAACGTAGATATTGCGCAGATTGTTGCGGTAGGCGTACCACAGCACGGCGAGCAGCGAAATCAGCGTCGCCACGAGCAGGCTCTTGTAGTAATCGAATCCGTTAGGCAGCAGGGCGTCCAGCACGAGTTGGATGAAGATGCTGAGCAGGAACAGTCCCGCGGCATACTGCACGCAGTCCCTCCACCGGCCATTCATCATACCCTCCGACAGCGTGAACACGGCGATAAGCACGATGAGCAGCGTCGTCGGCGAGATAAGGAACGACACGATGAACAGCGTAACGATGAACAGCAGCGGGATACATATCCATTTGTTCAGCCCCTCGCGGTAGAACACGAACAGGAACGAGCCGAGCACGATGCCCGAGCCCGTATCGTTCTGCAACATAACGATACCCAGCGGCAGCAGCACGAGCGCCGCTATGCGGAACAGGTCGCCCGCACGCGACAGCGAGAACTGGTTGCCGCTTATCATTCGTGCCGTGGCGAGAGCGATTGCTATTTTGGCGAACTCCATCGGCTGGATTCGCATTCCGCCGAGCTGGAACCATGCCTTGGCGCCGTTCACCGTCTTTCCGAAGAGCAGCGTCGCAAACAGAGCGACGATACCGGCGATATAGGCATAGTACGCGAACTTGTGCCACAGGCTGCTGTCGAGCAGCAGCACGACGAGTCCGACGCACCACGCCACACCTATCCATGCCAGCTGTTTCATGTAGTTGTGCGACATGGAGAAGATATTCTCGCTCGTCTCGTCCCACGACGCCGAAAGTATCGCGGCGAAGCCGACGAGCGTCAGCATCGCGTAGAGCAGCACCGCGAAACGGTCCACGCCCGAGAACATCGTTATGCCGTTGCAGTTATCTCTCATACATCGAGTAGTTTATACGTTTGTTCTTCACATATTCGACCAGTTCGGGACGGTTCACCTCGCCCGTCAGATACATCTCCTCGATAAGCGACGCGATAGGCACCGCAGCCTCGGCGCCGAAACCGCCGTGTTCGACATAGACGGCGATGGCGATTCGCGGATTGTTGCGCGGCGCGAACGAAATGAACGTCGAATGGTCGGCACCGCGCGGATTCTGCGCCGTACCCGTCTTGCCGCAGACGTCCTGCCCCGGCAGATACGCCAGACGGCCCGTACCGTCCACATTGACGCCCCGCCACATGCCCTCGACCATATCGTCGAAGTGCCGGGTATCGACCTTGGTATAGTGCCGCTCGTAGAACTTCGTGTCGAGCGAGTCCTGCCCCTCGACGCTGCGCACGATATGCGGGATATAGTAGTAGCCGCGGTTGGCTATCGTGGCGGCGAGGTTGGCCATCTGCAACGGCGTGCAGCCCAGCTCGCCCTGACCTATCGACAGCGAAAGCACCGTAAGCGCGTTCCACGAGCGGCGGTAGCGCTTGTCGTAGAATTCGCGCGTCGGGACATAGCCCGTACCCTCGCACAGAAAGTCGGAGCCGAGTTTGTCGCCGAATCCGAAACTAAGCACATACTCGCGCCACTCCTCGTAGGCGTTTTTCAGCGACGGATAGCGGCGGTTTTCGAGGATATTGCGGAACACGTAGCAGAAATAGGCGTTGCACGAGGTGGCGATAGCGTAGTGCAGTCCGAGCGGCGACGAATGGCTGTGACAGCCGACATGCACACGCCCGTAGTCGTAGCCGCGATGGCACGGATAGACATTGTGTTTCGTGAGCACGCCCTCCTGCATGCCGATAAGTCCGTTCACGAGCTTGAACGTCGAGCCGGGAGGATATTTCGCCTTGACCGAGCGGTTGAACAGCGGATGCCGCTTGTTGTTCAGCTCCTTCATGTAGTTGTTGCCGCGGTCGCGGCCTACGAGTTCGTCGGGGTCGAACGTCGGCGACGACGCCATGACGAGGATTTCGCCCGTCGCGGGTTCTATGGCGACGACCGCACCGACCTTGCCCGCCATCAGCTCTTCGGCGAACTGTTGCAGGCGGGCGTCTATCGTGCAGACTATCGACTTTCCGCGCACGGCATTCTTTATAACCGAGTCGCGCGACCCCCCGGGTGCGTAAATGTCGCGCAGAATCAGACCCTTCTCGCCACGCAGCACCGATTCGTATGCCGCCTCGACGCCCTCCGTGCCGATATAGTCGCCCACGTTGTAGTCGGGGTAGCGGCGCAGCATGTCGGGCGACACCTCGCCGACGCTGCCCAAAAGGTTGCCGCCGATTTTGCGCGGATACTGGCGGACGGTGCGCGGAACGGTATAGAAACCGGCGATGTTCATCTCGTCGAGTTGGAGTTTCTCCTCGGCGGTGAGGAATTTGGTTATCTGCGTGCCGATACGTCTCCGGGCGCGGGCATTGCGCATGGCGTTGTCGAACTTGCGCTGCGACATGCCCGTTATGCGGCACAGACGCGCGGTATCGAATCCCGTCTGCGGCAGGTCGCGGTAGATGACCATCAGGTCGTAGCACTCCTTGCTCTGAACAAGATATTCGCCGTTGCGGTCGAACACCTCGCCGCGGGGAGGATATTTCACCTCGTAGCGCAGGAAGTTGTTGCGGGCGAGCTCGTCGTAGCGGCCGTCGAACAACTGGATATAGCCCAGCCGCAGCACGATTGCGGCGAAGATGATGAATACCACCGCCTGCAAGACGACGGTACGGACGGAACGCTGTTCGTTGTCAATCGTCATAACTTGGGCGACAGTTTGGGGGTGAAGACGAGTATCAGCAGATAGGAGCAGGCGAGCGACGCTGCGGTACTGCACAGCAGCCGGGTGAGGAAGTAGCCGAAATTGTCGAACGACAGCCACTCGAAGCCGAAAAACAGCGCCGAGTGGAGCACGACCATCGACACGACATAGCGGTGGAACCGATGACCGCCGAGCCGTTCGGGCGACGGGATGCCGTCCGCCTTGGCGAGGTCGGAGAATCCGGCGACGAAATGGAGTATCGGGCGGCGGAAAAAGGCTATCGGCAGTGTCGCGATGACATTGAGCCCGTTCACGCCCATCGTGGCGTCCATCAGCATGCCCAGCAGCAGCCCGACGAGCAGGATGCGCATCTGCGAGATTTCGAGCGGCAGCATGACGAGGCACACCGCATAGACCATCGGGGCGAAGCGGGTGCTTATCGTGAGGTTGTTGAGCAGGAAAATCTGCAACATCGCCACGACAGCGAAAAACATGATATATGCGCCTTTATTGCTGTTCATCTCTTCTCAAATCAGTTCCAGTCGCCCGCCGTCGAGCGTATCGGGGCACTCTCCAATGCCCGCACCTCGTCCGTCGCCGTATTGTTCACCAGAAGGACGTTGCCGAGCCGTGCCATATCGACAGCCAGCCGCACACGCACGTTGTAGGTCGTCTGCGCCTTGTTAAGTTCGAAACTCTCCACCGTGCCAATAGTCAGGTCGGACGGGAAATAGTGCGAAAATCCGGTCGTCGTAACCACCTCGCCCTGCTCGATAACCGCATATTTCGACACCTCGTCGAATTCGACTATTGTCGGGTCGCCGCCGTTCCAGTGCACAGACCCGGGGTTGCCGTCCGAGGCGAGTTTGCCGCTCGTTCGGAAATCGGTATTGAGCACCGTCATGGCTATCGAATAGTTTTCCGAGCAGTTCACGACATATCCGACGACGAATCCTTCGGGCGAAATCACCGCCATGTCGATTGCCACGTCGTCGTTGAAACCCTTGTTGAGCGTGATGAAATTCTGCGGGCGGTTCACCGAATTGGAGACCACCCGTGCGGCGATATATTCGTAGGCATTCACCGAAGCGGCCAGCGAATCGGGCGCCTGCGCCACGTATTCGCGGTAGGCGTCGAGGCGGTTTTCGAGTTCGGCGATACGCTCGGTGAGCACGATATTCTCGCGCCGCAGCGAGAAATAGTGTCCGATTTCGCCGAACATGCCGTGGATGTTCACGACGACACGGTTCGACAGTGCGAGCAGATGCGACTGCGTGTAAGGCGTCGAGTAGGCATAAGCGCGTATGGCGACAACCTCCAACAGGATGAAGATTATCGCCACATAGGTCTTTTTTATGAAATACAGAAGCCTGTACATTGCATTGCACGTATTTCGCATGCGGCGCGTTCCGCGACGGGACATCGCGGCGGAACGGGACGGCGCGCACTACCCTCTCATCAGGAACGAGAAGCGGTTGATGTTCTTCAACGCCATGTTCGTTCCGCGGACAATCGCACGCAGCGGGTCTTCGGCGATATGGAACGGAATGCCCGTCTTCTCCGACAGACGCTTGTCGAGACCCTTGATGAGCGCACCGCCGCCCGCGAGGTAGATACCGTTGCGGTAGACGTCGGAGTACAGCTCCGGCGGCATGCTTTCGAGCACCTTCATCAGCGCGGCGTCGAGCTTGACGAGCGACTTTTCGAGTGCATACGAAATCTCGTTGTAGTTGAGCGACACGGTCTGCGGCAGAGCGTTGATGATGCTCGGGCCCGTAATCTTGAAATCGTCCAGCGGCTCGTCCAGCTCCGACACGGCGGCTCCGATGCTGCACTTGATGGCCTCGGCGGTGCGGACACCGATACGGATATTGTGCTGCTGGCGGACGTAGTTCTGGATGTCGTCGGTGAACACGTCGCCCGCGACGTCGATGGACTCGGAGCATACGATACCGCCGAGCGAGATGCAGGCGATTTCGGACGTACCGCCGCCGATGTCGATAATCATGTTGCCCTCGGGAGCCTCGACGTCGAGACCCGCACCGAGAGCGGCGGCCATAGGTTCGAATATCATCGTGACCTCACGGGCGCCCGCATGTTCGGCCGAGTCGCGCACCGCACGGATTTCGACGTTGGTCGAACCGGACGGGATGCAGATTACCATCTTCAACGACGGCGAAAAGAGCGAACCCGAGGTCTTTATCTTGCTTATCATACCGCGCAACATCAGTTCCGTCGCGCTGAAATCGGAGATAACGCCTTTTTTGAGAGGACGGATTGTACGAATATTCGGATTCGTCTTACCATCCATCATTTTTGCCTTCTTGCCTACGGCAATACATTTGCCCGACAACACATCCACCGCCACCATAGACGGTTCGTCGACAACGACCTTGTCGTTATGTACGATAAGCGTATTCGCCGTACCGAGGTCGATAGCCAATTCCTGAGTCAGTGAAAACAGTCCCATAATTATATTTTCTCTCTAAATTTCAACATTTTAACACCGCAGCCGTCGTCATCGGCGACCACCTGCTGCAACTTCTACAAAGGTACGAAAAAAGATTAGAAATATTTTTGAATTTTTCCGAAAAAATTTTATTATCTTTGACATTCGGACGGGAGATGCGCCCGACGGCAATTATCGGCAGTAAACAGACACACATAAAACAACTATTTTCGGATTATGAACTCTATTAAACTTGATGTTGCGAAATGCGGCATCGAAATTCCTCAGGATTTGAAAAAACAGGCCATCGAGGCCAACG
>CAZESW010000113.1:0-5767 GCA_964514795.1 uncultured Alistipes sp. | reverse complement strand
TGTAGCAGTCGGCATACGAAGCGAGTTTCTTCACGAACTCCTTCTGCGGACCCTCTTTGAGAGCCTTCTTGGCAGCCTTCTTCTCCTCGTCGGTAGCGTCCTCCGCCAGACCGCGCGGCTTGCCCTCCTCCTCGGCGTAGAAGCGGAGGTTTTCGAGCAGCATCACTTCGCCGGCTTTGAGGTTCTTCGCCATCTCGGCGGCCTTCTCGCCCATGCAGTCGCCGGCGAACATGACCTTGACACCCAGACGGGCCTCGATTGCAGGTATAATCTGTTCGAGCGAGAACTTCATGTCGTTGTTCTTCTTCGGACGTCCGAGGTGCGACATGAGGATTACCGCTCCGCCCTTTTCGAGAACCTTCTTGATGGTCGGAATAGCGGCACGGATACGGGTGTCGTCCGTAACCTGACCCTCGCCGTTGAGAGGCACATTGAAGTCTACGCGGATAATCGCGCGCTTGCCCGTGAAATCGTAGTTGTCAATCGCAAACATAGTTTTTCGTTTTGATGATTTATGATAAATTCTGTTGTAAATTCATTGCAACGCGCAAATTTAGCAAACAATTCCGAATTTTCATAAAATAATAAAGTCTTTAAAGACCTTAAAGAAAGAGGGGGCATGCGCATGCCCCCTCTTTCGCGACCTTAAAGACCTTAAAAAAATTACTCCACCGTTACGACATACGGGCAGTAGGCCTGCACGCCCTGACGCGCCAGAATCTCTTCGAGCGAGGAGTACTGGCTGCGGATGTAGTTCATCTCGTCGCTCGAAATCGCGGTGCGAACCTGCGCGTTGAGCGACTGCATGAATGCCGCGAGCGGCGTGAGATCTTCGAGAACCTCCGTAACGCGGAATTTGTCGGCTATGCCCGCCTTGTCGGCGGCAACGGCGATGGCCTCTTTCAGACCTCCGTTGGCATCGGCAAGTCCGATTCCGATTGCGCGCGTGCCGCTCCATACGCGACCCTGCGCGATGTCGAGCACCTTCTCTATCGGCAGGTTGCGACCCTCCGAAACCTTGGTGGTGAACGTTTCGTAAACCTTGTCAACAGAACGGATGATGGTGTTGCGCTCAATCGGAGTGCACTTGCGGATTTGGAGCAGTCCGAACGCCGCCTGACCCATATCCGCCGAAGGGTTGGTCTTGACGGTGTCGAACGTGATGCCGAGTTTGTTTTTGAGCATGTCGCCGCCCTCGATCATCATTCCGAATACGCCTATGGAACCCGTCAGCGTCAGTTTGTCGGCGATGATTGCGTCGGCAGGACACGAGATGTAGTAGCCGCCGCTGGCTGCGTATGCGCCCATCGAAACGATTACCGGCTTCTCCTTTTTGAGCAGTTCGACCTCGCGCCATATAATGTCGCTGGCGAGTGCGCTTCCGCCCGGAGAATTGACACGCAGGACGACAGCCTTGATTTTGTCGTCCTTGCGCGCCTTGGCGATTGTGTGCGCGAGGGTGTTGCCGTAGATTTTGCCGTCGGTGCCGTCGCCATCCACGATTTCGCCGTCGGCATAGACGATACCCACCTTCGGAGCGGTCAGATTCTTCATGTCGGCCTTGGCGAGCGAGCAGTATTCGCCGAGCGTAACCATGTCGAACTCACCCTCGGAGTTGCGCTTCACGCCGTAGTTTTCGAACACCTCGTCCATCTGGTCGGCATAGAGCAGGCCATCCACGAGTTTGTGTTTCAAGGCATCCTCGGGGAACATCATATCGAGGTCGTTCGCCAGACGGTTCAACTCCTTGACGTCGATTCCGCGCGACTCGGCGACAGCCTCGGTGATTACGCCCCACATGTCGTCGCACATGGTCTGCATCTGCGCACGGTTGGCATCCGACATCTTGTTGAGGATATAAGGCTCGACGGCGCTCTTGTACTTGCAGACCGTCGGACGGAACACCTCCGCCGAGAGTCCGAGTTTGTCCATCGCACCTTTGTAGAACATCAGCGTAGCCGACATTCCGACCCAGTTCATGCCTCCTTCGGGCTGCATATAGATTTTGTCGGCGGCCGAAGCGAGGTAATAGCCCACCTGCGAATAGGTGTTGTTGTATGCCACGACGAATTTGCCGCTCTCCTTGAAATCGACAATCGCCGCACGAATCTCCTCGACAGCGGCTCCCGAAGCACCGCCGCTGCCGGTGAAGTTGAGGTAGATACCCTTGATTTTAGGATCTTCCTTGGCGGTCTCTATCGCACGCAGCACGTTGAGGAGCGTATAGCTTTTGGTCGATTCCATGGTCATGAAGTCGATTCCGGCGAACGGATTGGTCGCAGGCGAGTCGGTGATGTTGTCCGCCATGTCGATTTTCAGAATCGATTCGGGAGCGACCACCGTCTGCTCCTCCATCGAACCGGCGATGCCGAGGATGATGAACAGCCAGAACAGACCCGAAATGATGCTGCCGGCAACTACTGCGAGCAGGGCAGCGAGAAATACTTTTGTGAATTTCATAATATTGTTTTTTGGTTTTTTATGCTCTTACTCCTCAGGGATATTTAAGCTATTAAAGCCCCTGGGGACAATCTTACAATGCAAAGGTATATATTTTTTTGCGAAATTTCCCCCCCCCGAAAATTTTTGCAAAAAAAGTGATTGGAGGGGTCACGTGCAGGAGTTTTTTAAGGTCTTTAATCCCGCTAACGCGGTCTTTTCCTCCTTCGCGCCTCGGCAGTCCGAGCAAACTCGACTGCTCTCGGCTTGGCGTCGGTTAAGGTCTTTAAGGTCGCGGCGGCGATTTCTCGCCGCCTTTAAGGTCGGCAGGGAGGTTTTCCTTAAAGACTTTATAGCGGGCTTTGCCCGCGTTACCTTAAATCACCTTATCTCTTATTTCCGCCTTTTTACTATCTTTGCGGAAACTAACTTGAAACCTATGCAACCCTTAATCGTTGTTGCGACCGTGGCGGGATATATCGCCCTGCTGTTCGCGGTCGCTTTCGTGTCGGGACGGCGCGCCGACAATGCCGGATTTTTCGTCGGCAATCGCTCCTCGAAATGGTATGTGGTGATGTTCGCCATGATTGGTGCCGCAATGTCGGGCGTTACGTTCGTGTCGGTGCCGGGCATGGTCGCCGCCAGCGGATTCTCCTACTTCCAGATGGCACTCGGATTCTTCGTCGGGCAACTCGTCGTGGCGTTCGTCCTTATCCCGCTGTTCTACCGCATGCAACTTGTGTCGATTTACGGATATTTGGAGGAGCGTTTCGGCGCCACGACATACAAGACCGGCGCGTGGTTCTTCTTCATCTCGAAACTTCTGGGAGCGTCCGTGCGGCTGTTTCTGGTATGCGTCGTGCTGCAACTGCTGCTGTTCGAGCCTTACGGAGTACCGTTCGTCGCCAATGCCGCCGTAATGGTCGCACTCGTGCTGCTCTATACGTTCCGGGGGGGCGTGAAATCGCTGATTTGGACCGATTCGCTCAAAACGCTGTGCCTGATATTGAGCATCGTGCTCTGCATTTGGTTCATCATCGACCGCCTCGACATGTCGCTCGGCTCGATGGTTTCGGCGGTTGCCGACAGCGACTATTCGCGCATGTTCTGGCTCGACGACCCGAACGACCGCCGCTATTTCTTCAAACAGTTTTTCGCGGGCGTCTTCGCTCTGATAGCGATGACGGGACTCGACCAGGACATGATGCAGCGCAACATGAGCTGCCGCAATTTCCGCGATTCGCAGAAAAATATCGTGCTGTCGAGCATCTTGCAGACCGTCGTGATACTTATGTTCCTGTTCCTCGGCGCGATGCTCTACATCTTCGCCGAACGGACGGGCATAGCGCTCCCTGCCGAATCGGACAACGTGTTCGCCGCCGTCGCCACGTCGGAGCGTATGCCGCTGATTGTCGGCATACTGTTCGTGCTGGGGCTTATCTCCTCGACCTATTCGGCTGCGGGTTCGGCGCTTACGGCGCTTACGACGTCGTTCACGATAGATATTCTCGACGGCCCGAAGCGGTTCGACGACGGCCGCCTTACGCGCGTGCGCAAGTGCGTGCATATCGGTATGGCGGTTGCGATGTTCGCGGTTATATGCGCTCTTTACCGGCTGAACAACACCAGCGCGATAGATGCCGTCTATACGCTCGTAAGTTATACCTACGGACCTATTCTCGGCATGTTCGCATTCGGAATCCTGACGCGGCGCAAGGTTCGCGACCGCTGGGTTTTCGCTGCGGCAATAGTCGCACCGGTGCTCTGCTATATACTGCAAGCCAACTCCGAACGATGGTTCAACGGCTATACGTTCAGTTACGAACTGCTGATTGTAAACGCCGCATTTACTTTCACCGGAATGCTCCTGCTGACAAAAAGACATTAAGGACTTTAAGGTCCATAAAGTCTCTAAGGTCTCTAATGAAAACCTTCCTGCCGACGACCTTAGAGACCTTATAACAGATTCACGAAAAATAATGCCCCCTCACAGGAGGGGGTTTGGGGGTGGGTAACACGCTTGTCATTTTTCGTGTAGCAAGACAGAACAATAACGATAAAAGATATTCACGAAAAATGATTCTTCTTTCCGACGGAGGCTCGACCAAATGCGACTGGGCGGTCGCAGACGAAACTTGCGGCGCTATTGTCCGCCGCTTTACTACGGAGGGCATCAACCCTTTTGCCCGTTCCCGCGAGGAGATTGCCGCACTGCTTCGCAGCGACGTTGCGCCCATAGCGGCTGAATATGAAGTGAATGCCGTATATTTCTACGGTGCGGGTGCCGCATTCGACAAGGTCGAACTGCTGCGCGACGAAATTGCCAAAGCCTTGAATTGTAATAGGGTAGAGGTACAGAGCGATATGACGGGCGCTGTTCGTGCGACGGTCGGTCGGGGCAGCGGGGCAGTCTGCATCCTCGGCACCGGCTCCAATTCGTGCTTCTGTGAGGGCGGACGCATCGTGCAGGGCGTTCCGGCTCTCGGCTATATCCTCGGCGACGAGGGCAGCGGGGCCGTGCTGGGCAGAACGATTGTCGGCGACGTGCTGAAAGGCGTCGCACCCGCGCATATTCGCCGTGATTTCGAACAGACGTTCGGACTTACACAGGCGGAAATCCTCGAACGGGTCTACCGCCGTCCGATGGCAAACCGTTTTCTCGCATCGTTCGCTCCGTTCCTCGCGGCACGGCTCGACGACGGGTATGTATATAACCTTGTCCGCGAATCGTTTACGAGATTCTTGCAACGAAACGTCGCGCAATATCCCGCCGCTCCCGTGTGGTTCGTCGGTTCGGTCGCCGAACATTTCCGCCGTCCGCTGACAGACGCGCTCTGCCGCGAGGGAATGACTCTCGGCGGGGTAGTGCAGTCGCCGATTGAGGGGTTGGTGAAGTATCATTCGGAGAGCGCGACTGCTTCGGATAACGTCAATCTCCCCACGGCCGAAAATGTGGAAGAAAAATTCAGGAAAATCACGGAGGAGCCGTCGTTCTACGACGATTTGGAAGACCGCAGCGTCCGCGAGATACTCTCGTTCATCAACCGCGAAGACCACCGTGTGGCGGATGCCGTGTCGCGCTCGCTGCCGCAACTCGCGGAGTTCGTCGAACGGCTCGTGGAGCGCATGAAACGCGGCGGCAGGCTCTTTTATATGGGTGCGGGTACGAGCGGCCGTCTCGGCGTGCTCGATGCGTCGGAAGTGCCGCCTACGTTCGGCATGCCGCCTACCGTCGTTATAGGTATAATCGCTGGCGGCGACCGTGCACTTCGCAACCCCGTCGCGGGAGCGGAGGACGATACGGAGCAGGGTTGGAAGGACGTGCAGG
>CAZESW010000112.1:0-5885 GCA_964514795.1 uncultured Alistipes sp. | reverse complement strand
TGCGCGGCGAAATAGGTCGTCATTATGATTATTCCGGCATTGGGGATATGCGCGACGAACTTGTTCAGCGCGATAGCGGCATCCGACGCCATGAATACCAATGCGGCGGCGACATACAGCCATTTGTGCGCACACCGTTGCAGAATCGTCGATGCCGCCATTGCCGAGATTATGAATATATACCCGCCGCAGAATATCCGTTCGAGAGGATTGCCGATTTGCGGAACTATATATGCTCCGAGCGATACGCTTGCCGCAGCAAGTACGGCTACCGCCGACAATGAGAGGCGGTCTAAATGCGCCCGGCGCAGAAAATGCAGCGTATAGAGAATGTGCGCGACGGCGAACGCCGTTATCTGCATGATAAACATGCCGAGTTCACCGAACAGGTCGCCGACAGCAGAAAAAAGTAGTGCCGCAGGGAACAATCCGAATCGGAATCCGCCTGCACTCCATGTGGCGATGCTCAGAAACAGTACGGGCAACGTCTTGACGGCATCGGCTGCGATTCCGTGCCGACAGCCGAAGAAATAATTGGCAAAGTAGGCTGCGACGAGCAGTGCGAAGCCGAATCGAACTACGGACGTATGTTTCGCGCCGTTCGTCATTCGGCTGATTTCGCCAGTTCCTCGCGGATTTTCTCGATGAAATATTTAGGAGCGCGGCACGGACGGCGGGTCTCCGAATTTACGAATCCGAGAAGCGTATGTCCGGTGTTTATCAGTTGTCCCGCCTCGTTGAATACTTCGTATTTGACATTCGTGCGGGCCATAGGTTCAGCGTCGATGATTGCGCGAACCGTAATCTCCTCGTCATAATAAGCCGGTGCTATGTATTTGGATTCGATTTCGAGAATCGGCATCATTATGCCCTGCGCCTCCATTCCGGAGTACGGAATATTGAGCTCGCGCAGCATCTCGGTACGTGCAACCTCGTAGTATACAATATAGTTGGAGTGGTAGACCACGCCCATTTTGTCGGTGTCCTTGTAGCGGACACGGATTTTTACATCTTTCGTTATCATAACAATTCAACTGTTGCTTTGCCGGAGCGGATGCCCGTATGGCATATCCGTCCGTCCTTTATAACCGTTTTCGTGTTTTGCCCGTTGATTCGGGCGGTATATTCGCCGTCGGGCGGCAGAAGTTTGTACCGGTCGGTCGTTATCGCCCCTTCGTCGTCGGTTATACCTATTATAATATATGGATGCCCGAGCAGACGCACGGCATTACGCATGTCGCCGCTTTCGATGGTGCGGCGGATTACCGTCGAACTGACTTTGTCCGTCCCGACGAGTTGTTGCCTAACCCTGACGACATCGAGTTCTGCGGAGTCTGCCAAAAACGAATAGTCGCCCTCCTTGTCGCGTCCGAAATGGTGATTGTAGCCGACGACGAGTTTTTCGATGCCGAGTTTGCCGATGAGATAGTTTTCGACGAACTCCTCGCGCGACAGTCGGCTGAATGCCTCGTCGAACGGTATGATTACGACGTAATCTATTCCGCAGCGTTCGAGCAGCATGGCTTTCTCTTCGAGCGACGTGAGCAGTTTAAGCCCCTCGTCGTTATGCAGCGTTATGCGCGGATGCGGTTCGAAGGTCAGCACGACGCTGTCGCCGTCGGATTCGGCGGCAAGATGCCGCACTTCGTCGAGAAGAATGCGGTGTCCGCAATGTACGCCGTCGAAAGAACCGAGCGTCGCAGCCGGTCGGCGCATCTTCGGGAGAGAATCGAATCCGTAAACGATTTCCATTCGGTTATTGATTATTGTTGCTCTCCTCGTTCGCCTTGACGAAGTAGGCCACTTTCTCCAAAACGGTCGTGATATCGTAGTTCTCGACAACGATTCCCTGCGGGAAATTGAGCGGTGCCGATGTGAAATTCAATACGCCCTTGATTCCGGCGTTGATTATCGGAACGACGAGCGACGCAGCGACCTTGGTCGGCAGCGAAACCACGACGATGCTGATGTCGTTGTTGGAAACCACCTCCTCGAACTCCGACATGTGGTAGCACGGAATATCGTCGATGGTATGTCCTACCTTTGCCGGGTCGATGTCGAATGCGGCAGTGATTCGCAGTTTCAGTTGCTTGCCGTTGAAATATTTGGTAATCGCCTGTCCGAGATGTCCCATTCCGATTACTGCGATGTTCATAGCGTTCTCGCTGTACAGAATGTTATTGATAAAGTCTATCAGCACCTTGACGTCGTAACCCTTTTTGGTATCGCTCGAGAATCCGATAAGCATCAGATCCCGTCGCACCTGCACTGCCGTAATTCCGTGAATACCTGCCAGTACATGCGAAAAAACATGCGTGATGCCCTGCCTGTGACAGGAGAGCAGGGTACGACGGTATTCGCTCAGTCGTTCGATGGTTTTCTCCGGTATGCTGTTCGGGATATTGGCCATAAGTCTATTCTATCGTCGTTGTAAAATCGTTGTTGTAATTGACGCGCACCCATTCGGCATTGGTACGCACCGAGTCGCCGTTGCCCGAATCGAATCCGTAAGGCGTCTGCAACGGAGTGAACCGGCGGCGGTGGAGACCGTCCGCGATACCGTCGTAAAGCGATTCCGTGAAGATTACGGCCGCATCATAGCCACGGTATGAGTACAGCGAAGGCACCGAACCGAATTCCGAAGCGTAACGGCTGTCGAAATCCTTAATCTTCGCATTGTCGCGTCCGGCATGGTAGGTCGAAAGCATTATGACGTTGTTCGCGAAAAATATCGAACGGTCGATATTGCGGTAGCGGTTCCATTTGCTGTTGCCCAGCACCGAGAACGGCGTAACGCTTCGCGAACGTGCGGTAAGCGATATTTTCGCCGAAGCCAGTGCCGCGAGGATGCGGTCTACGTCGGTTTCGTTGTCCGACAGAATGACGAATACGCTTTCGCGGTCGCCCTGCAACAATGGTGACAGGTCGCTCGGACTGTATTCCGTCGAACCAGATTTTATGCGCTGCTCCACTACCGACGGGTGTTCGTACACATATTTGTGGCTGTCATAAGGTGTATTGCCGAGAATCTGAAATACCTCGGCTTCGAACTCTTTGTCGTTGTTGTCGGACGAAATCAGTACGACACGTTTCGAACCGTCGAACAGATTGCGCACCTTGTCGTATTTGGTCTGCGGGTTCGGCGACATCTGGAATACCGCATTGCTTTGCGTTACCGAAATGTTCGCGAGCGGAGATACCAACGGAATGGAATATGCCTCCGCATATTTCGCTACCGGGAACAGTTCGTCTTCGTAAACGGGTCCGACAATCAAATCCGAACCGTCGAGACTACCGTCCGTTACGAGTGCGGTGATTCGGTCGTAATCGTGCCCGGTGTTGAAAATCCGCACATCCGCCGAATGTCCGTTCATCCTCACGTCGTCCATTCCTATAAGAAATCCCTGATAGAAATCGACATAGTTCTGCGCAAGCCGGTCGTTCGCACTGCTCAACGGCAACAAAAGCGATATTTTCGCAGTGTCGTCGTTCGAAAGCGACCTGAACGATACAGGGCCGCATGTATTGTCCGACAGCTTACTCGCCGCTTCCTCCTCTTGCTCGGCAGTCAGTTTCGGGACTTTAACGATAAGACCCTCTTTCATCTCCGACGCATCTGTCATTCCGTTGACGGCAAGAAGCACCTGTTCGGTCGTTCCGAATCTTTCGGCTATTTTGGCTGGTGTTTCGCCCGAATGCACGACATGATATGCGAAATCGCCGTCGGCGACGTTCGACATCGCCTCGCTGCGCTTTTCAAGTTCCTTTTTCGCATCCTCGGCTCCGGTCTGCCCGATTTCGCTTTTGCGGATATAGAGTTTCTGTCCGACCGCGACATGCGACGGGTCGAGATTATCGTTGTCGGCGATAAGCGTGTCTACAGATATGGAATATCTGCGTGAAATCGAGTATAAGGTTTCTCCCTTGTTTACGATGTGGATGTCGAACTGCTTTTTGGGGCGTTTCTCGCTCCGCTCCTCGCTGCCGTCATATGGAATCTTTATCATCTGGTCGATTTTCAGTCCGTCGGCCAAAGCGGGATTCGTGGCGACTATTTCATCGATGCTTATATCATACCGCTTGGAGAGCGAATAGAGCGTTTCTCCTTTCGCCACCACATGGATACGGTATTTGGCACCGTCGATATACACTATGCGTTCCTGTGCCGACAGCGAACAGACGCCCGACAATGCGGCAAACAATGCTACACCTATATATCTGCGTACTTTGCTCACTTTATTCCGCGAAGTTTTATCTCGGTTATAATCTTTTTGGTGTATTGCGGGAAATCGCCGTTCATCATCCAGTCGTAGTAGCCCGGGTCGTTCGCGAATATCTTCTCCACCGACTGGCCTTTGTACTTTCCGAACGAGAACACTTCCTCTCCCTTGTCGTTGTAGATGATACGACCTGCAAAATCGGCGGTTTCGTTGCGCGTCGAGTATTTCGACAGGAATTCGACGTCATTCTCCAAATCCGGGTAGTGGTCTAGCTGCGCTTTCAGCACCTCGTAGGTCGCCATCGTGTCGGCTTCCACTCCGTGCGCCGCATCGCCGAGCTCCTTGTTGCAATAGAACCGGTATGCCGCTACGAGTGTCCTTTCTTCCTTTTTGTGGAATATGTTCTGTACATCAATATACTTACGGTTACGGAAATTGATGTCCACTCCTGCGCGCATGAATTCCTCGACCAGCAGCGGCAGGTCGAAACGGTTGGAGTTGAAACCTCCGAAATCGCAGCCCTCCATGAAATCTTTCAGCGATTTGGCTATCTGCCGGAACGTCGGGCAATCCTTCACGTCATCATCCGTGATATGGTGGATTGCCGACGCTTCCGCCGGAATAGGGATGGTAGGGTTGATGCGCCGCGTACGCACAATCTCCTCTCCGTCGGGCATGATTTTCGCCAGCGAGATTTCGACTATGCGGTCACGCGATGTATCGACGCCCGTAGTCTCCAAATCGAAGAATATTATCGGCCGTCTGAGTTTCAGATTCATACTTCCGACTCTCCTTATGCGTTAATCATCATCGGCATCAAGAGCATCAGCGTTGCGCTGCTCTGCTTGTCGTCGTATACAGGCTTGAATACGCCAGCACGGGTCGAATCGGCGAGCTCCACGAGAACGGTCGGAGTCTCGATGTTGGAGAGAATCTCGACGAGGAACGTCGATTTGAAGCCTATCGTGATAGGCGCTCCGTCATAACTGCAACTGAGAGTCTCGTTTGCCGATACATAGAAATCCAAATCCTGGGCCGTGAGCGAAACCTTGTTGTCGGCAATGTCCATCTTGATAAGGTTCGTCGTCGGGTTGGCGCATACTGCAACACGTTTGATGCCGTTTACGAGTTCGATGCGGTCGATAAGCATCTTGTTTGGATTGGCTTCCGGAATCACAGCGTTGTAGTTAGGGTAGTTGCCCTCTATAAGACGGCAGATAAGGGTGCTGTTCTTCAGACGGAACATAACGTTGTTCTTGTCGAAACTCATCTGTATGTCGCCGTCTTCTTTGAGCAGCATCGTTTTCAGCAGGTTCGCCGGCTTCTTCGGCAGAATGAACGATGCCTTGGTGCCGCACTCGCATTCGGTCGAATACTTTACGAGTTTGTGCGCATCGGTAGCCACGCATGTCAGCGATTTTTCATCGAGACTAACGAATACGCCGTTCATTACCGGACGCAGTTCGTCGTCGGCAGTGGCGAATATGGTTTTGTTGATTCCGTTTACGAGCGTATCGACATCCAGTGTGACTTCGGTCTTCTCCTCCGAAAGCGTCTGCACGGTCGGATAGCCTACCGGATTGGCGCCCGGAACCGACGAGCCACCGCTTTTCCAGCTGATTTTTATCTCCCAGTTCCCGCTGTTCACTTCGAGTACAAGCGGCA
>CAZESW010000111.1:1995-5890 GCA_964514795.1 uncultured Alistipes sp. | reverse complement strand
CATAAAATTCGTATTCAATCCGATTCAGGAGAATACTTATATAATTTGGGACGAAACTGGCGAATGCGCCATCGTCGATGCCGGCAATGCTTCGGCGCGTGAGAATGCCGCACTTGCCGATTTTATCGCGGCGCATGGCCTGAAACCCGTTGTCGCCGTGAATACGCACGGACATTTCGACCATACGATGGGCGTGCAGTATGTGAAAACGACTTTCGGCGTTCCTTTCGCGGTGTCGTCTGCCGATAATTTTCTTATCGAGCACGGTCGCGAAAGCGGTGCCATGTTCGGTGTGCAGGTTGGGGAGATGCCGACGGTCGATATCGATTTGTCGCAGACCGGCGAAATCGCATTCGGCAATACGAGACTCGCAGTGATAAAGACTCCGGGCCATACCCCAGGAGGAGTCGTGCTGTATGAACCTGAATCGAAATCGCTGTTTACGGGCGATACGCTCTTTCGCGAGAGCATCGGCCGCACCGACCTGCCGGGCGGCGACTACGGTGCGTTGATGCAATCCATAATCGGGAATATAATTCCTCTCGGCGACGAGGTCACGATATACCCGGGACACGGCGAAAAGTCCTCGATAGGACACGAATCGCTCTACAATCCGTTCGTTGTCGAGGCTCTGAACGGCGAGGTGGACTATAAATAATGCGGGCATGAGAATAGATATACTTACGGTCGTTCCCGAACTTCTCGATTCGCCGCTGAACGAATCGATTCTCAAACGTGCGCAGGAGAGCGGACACGTCGAGATCCACGTCCACAATCTGCGCGACTATACCGACGACCGCCGTCGGACGGTGGACGATTATCCATTCGGCGGAGAAGCGGGAATGGTGATGAAAATCGAACCCGTCTACCGCTGCATCGAGAAGTTGAAGAGCGAACGCGATTACGATGAGATAATATTCACGTCGCCCGACGGTGTGCGCTACGACCAGCACGAGGCGAACCGCCTCTCGACGCTCGAAAATATAATCATCCTCTGCGGACACTACAAGGGCATAGATTTCCGTATCCGCGAGCATCTGATAACCCGCGAAATATCCATCGGCGACTATGTGCTGACGGGCGGCGAACTCGCTGCCGCCATAATCACCGATTCGGTGGTGCGCCTGCTTCCCGGTGCTATCGGCGACGAAGCGTCGGCACTGACCGACTGTTTTCAGGATAATCTGCTCGCTCCGCCCGTATATACGCGACCTGCCGACTTCAATGGCTGGAAAGTGCCGGAGGTTTTGACGTCAGGCAACTTCGCGGAGATTGAAAAGTGGCAGGATGAACAGTCCTACGAGCGCACGAAATTGCTGCGTCCCGATTTGCTTAACGAATAACCGAGCGGCCATGAAATACTATCTTATTGCCGGAGAACCGAGCGGCGACCTGCATGGAAGCAATCTGATGCGCGGAATCGCTGCGGTGGATTCGTCCGCCGAGTTCCGATTCTGGGGCGGCGACCGTATGGCGGAGGTCGGCGGGTCGGCGAACCTCGACAAACACTATAAGGAGACTTCGTTTTTCGGAATCGCACAGGTGCTGCGCAATCTGAAAACAATATTCGGGCAGATTTCTGAATGCAAACGCGACATCGAGGCGTTCGCTCCCGATGTGATAATCCTTATCGACTATCCGAGTTTCAACATGCGTATTGCCGAATGGGCGCACGGCCGCGGAATCAAAGTCTTCTATTACATTGCGCCGAAAGTGTGGGCATGGAAGGAGTTCCGCGTAAAGGGTATCCGCAAGTATGTGGACAGACTCTACATTATCTTCCCGTTCGAACGGAAATATTTCGAGAGCAAGGGTATTTCGCCCGTGTTCTGCGGAAATCCGCTCGTCGATGCAATCGAACAGCGCCGCGGTTCGCTGCCGTCGCGCGAACGGTTCATCTCCGAAAACGGGCTCGACGGCAGGCCGATTGTCGCACTGCTTGCAGGCAGCCGCAAGAACGAAATATACGAGAACCTGCCCGATATGGTCGCACTGTCGAAGCGTTTCCCGAATTACCGTTTCGTCGTAACGGGCGTATCGTGGCTGGACAAGAGCGTTTACGAACACATAATCGCGGGCTCGGATGTGGCGTATGTCTGCGACAAGACCTACGAGACGCTCAATGTCGCCGAGGCGGCGGTCGTGACGTCGGGAACGGCGACGCTCGAAACCGCACTGATGAATATTCCGGAGATGGTGCTCTATCATGTCCCGAAACTGTACGAGATATTGCGCCCTTATCTGCTGAAAATACCGTTCATTTCGCTCGTGAATATCAATCTCGGCTACGAAGCGGTGCGGGAAATCGTCAGCAGCCGTTTCGACATCGACGTTGCGGCGGCGGAACTCGAATCGATACTTGAAGGCGGCAGTCGCCGTGAAAAAATGCTTGCCGATTTCGACCGTCTGCGCACGATTATCGGCGGAGCAGGTGCGAGCGAACGGTTTGCGAAAGATATTGTTGAACAACTCAAAGCTAATGGCGAATGAAGATAATATGTATTGAAAACTGTTTCGACCCCGCCGGCGGCGAAATATACGCAACTTTGCGTCCCGATTCGTCGATGTTGCGCGAGAACGACGATTTCTACGTTCCGCACTTCTCGTCCGATATCGTGTGCGGCTGCGGAATTACGGTTCGCATAAATCGTCTTGCGAAGTGTATCGAACCGCGTTTCGCCGAACGCTGTTACGATTCGGTCGGTGTGGGGACTGCTTTCTTCGCCCGCGACGTGATGCAGCGTGCGATAGCCGCTGGACATCCGTGCGACGAGGCGTATTGCTTCGACCGTTCGCTGGCGGTTTCGCCGGAGGTGGTAGACAAAGAGGGTATCGCCGATTCCGAAATCTCCGTTTCGGTCGGCACGCAGGAGTGCACCGCCAAGATTGCGGATATGCGTCTTTCCATAGACGAATGTATAAGTCGGGCATCGCAGCTCGCGACTCTAAAAACGGGCGATATCGTCTATATCGGCATGCCTGCCGACATGCAACCATCGGCTGGCGACGAAATAAAGGTCGCTGTCGGCGGAAAATATCTGCTGGATTTCGGTGTCAAATAATCGATAGGGTATGTTGCTGCACGAATTATTGAAAAATTACAGGCTGATACTCGCGTCCAATTCGCCGCGTCGTCGTCAGCTGCTCGCCGATTGCGGTCTGGCATTCGAGTGTGCGCCCAAATTCGAATGCGACGAACGCTATCCTGCCGAACTGCCCGTTCGGGAGGTTGCGGAGTATCTGTCGCGTCTGAAAAGCGAATGCTGCCCCGTCGCTCTCGGTGACAAGGATATACTGCTGACTGCCGATACCGTCGTAATAGTCGGCGATACGATACTGGGCAAACCTGCCGATGCCGACCATGCGAAGACGATGCTGCGGATGCTGTCGGGTCGCAGCCATACGGTAGTAACGGGCGTTGCGTTGCGCACGGCCGGACGGATTCATTCGTTTTCGGTCGCGAGCGATGTTCGGTTCCGAACTTTGAGCGACGAGGAGATTGAATATTACGTCCGCGAATACAAGCCGTTCGACAAGGCAGGCGCATACGGTATTCAGGAGTGGATAGGGTATGTGGCGATAGAGCGCATCGACGGCTCATTCTATAATGTCATGGGACTGCCCGTGCAGCGGCTTTATGTCGAATTGCGCGAATTTATAGGCTGACGATTTTGTCGGTGTAAATAAAACGGCCGCTTCCGGAGAAGCGACCGTTTATCATTATGTTAGCGTCATTCTGAGTGCAGCGAAGAATCTGTTTTAGATGTTTCGCTGTGCTCAACATGACGCAATACGATTATTCCCTAATACGCTTTTTCCAGTTCTTTCTCGATTGCGTGAGGCTGCCCGTATACGCTTGTCGATTCGCGTATTATGGTGCGCAGCGTATCCTCGA
>CAZESW010000111.1:0-1895 GCA_964514795.1 uncultured Alistipes sp. | reverse complement strand
GGCTGCCCGTATACGCTTGTCGATTCGCGTATTATGGTGCGCAGCGTATCCTCGACAATATCGATTACGCCCGCTGCTTCGTCTTCGAGTCCGTATTTCTGCGCGATTCGGTACATGCGCGGATAAAATACCCATGTCGAACCCGTTTCGTTCTGCATCACCGTTATTTTCAGCGGCAGCTCGTTGGCTATGGACTGGTTCAGCAGCATCAGTCGCGTACCGACCTGCGGCGACCCGAAAACGACGACCTTCGTCGGACGCAAATCGAATCCCGTATCGGCTGCGTTCGTTCCGTGGTCGAATATGGCGAATAACGGTATATCGTGTCTCGACAGAGAGCATTTGATGCGCTCTACGGTTTCGTCCACCGCGAACTGGCTCTCGTAACTCTCGAACAGATTGTCGTTGATGCCGTTGCCGAGTTTTTCGCCGCCGAATGCCGCAGCGATGCTTCTTGCCAGCGGGGTGAAGTCCACACCTTCGCGATTGGCCATCAGCGTAACGCAGACGAGTTCGGACGAATCGGTAAAACGGCTCAAATATGCCGAGAATCCGCACGACGAACCTTTGATGTCCATCAGTCCCTTGTGCGTGTAGAAATTCCAGCCGCTCATAGACGGTACTGAAACCCCGCCCGATATTTTGGCGGGAGAGTATATCAAATCCCTGTTTTCGGGCTTTTTGACAAGTATCGAACCCGCCAGCGCAATGTCCCAGGTGCTGATGTCCTCGGCCGACGACCAGATGTCGGCGAATCCGCGCACTGCCGACGAATCGGCGTATGTCGCCTGCGTTACGGTGCCGTGTCCGTCGTTGCGATAGCCTGTTGCGACTTCGGTCGGATTGATATATTTTTTGTCGATTTTGAACTCGGAATGGAGAAAATCGGGCGACGACAGCCGCTCCTGTTCGACCTTGCCGAAATCCTCGGTAAATACAGTGTGCCGCAGTCCGAGCGCGTCGATTTGGTATTTGTATACATATTCTCGATAACTCATTCCCGATACCTTCTCGACAATCATCGTCAGGAGCAGGAAATTGGTGGCACTCGCCGCAACGTCATGCCCGATGCGGAACAGCGTCGGCTGTCCGGCGGCAAGATATACCAACTGCTGCGGAGTGTATCGTTTCGTCGGGTCGTACTCCGTCGCCGACCGGTAGTCGGGGATGCCCGAACTCTGTTGCAGCAGCTGCAAAACCGTTACATTGCACCACTCCTCCGGCAGCCCGTCGAGATATGTCGCTATCGTACGGTCGAGTTTTATGCCCTCCTGCTCGTACAGTTGCATGACGGCAACGGCACAGAATGCCTGCGAAATATCCGCTGCCGCCCATATCGTATTGGTGCTTGCGAGCCGTCGGGTCGTCGCGTCGGCATATCCGTATCCGACGACCCTCGGAATGTAGGGAGCCTGAACTATCGCCAGTGTCAGTCCGGGGATATTCTCCCGCTCCATGAATTCGTATATCATTCTGTCTACGGAGCGTCCGCAATACTCCGTGCGGCGGCATCCGCGTCCCGATGAAGGGAATTCGGTTTGTTTGTGTCCCATATCGTTTCGATTTATGATTTTTCCGGTTGAATTATCCTCGGCTCTCCATGCTTTCGACGGACGGATTCGTCGCTACGACGTCCTGTTCCAACTGCTGCTGCGTCGGCGATTCGCCGACGGTTGCCGGCTCGATTTTCTTGCCCGACAATACGCCGCTTTCGGGCGTTATCTGTGTAACCGACGGGATGTGCATCGGCTGCTCGTGCGAGGTCGGCGTCTGACTGTGCGGCTTGGCAGTGTCGTTGCATCGCGCCGTCTTATTTTCGATTTTCGCAGATTCCATAGTCTTCGGATTTTCTCGTTCCGACCGCAATATTCGTACCGTTGTATGCCGTATTCCGT
>CAZESW010000110.1:0-5902 GCA_964514795.1 uncultured Alistipes sp. | reverse complement strand
ACTCGTCCGACGGTCGCGCCGAGATTGTCGCCGACTCGTTGGTGAACGAATTCCGGACGGCAGGCGGCCGCAAGGTCTACGATGGCGGCGGAATCATGCCCGACATAAAGACGCCGGTCGAGTATGTCAGCAACTTCGCCGTTACGCTCTATCTGACGGGCATTATCGACGATTTCGGCGACGATTACATGCGCCGTCACCACGCCGACATGGTGGACAGCCGCACGTTCTCGATTACGGATGCCGACTACGACGATTTCGTGCGTATGGTCGGGGAGCGCGACGTAGCCTACAAGTCGGATTCGCGCCGGGCGCTCGAACAGCTGCGTGCGTCGCTCGCCAAGGAGCGCTACGACGACCGTATGGGCGATGCCTTGAAGGCCATCGACGAGAATCTGCACGACGACAAGATGAGTAATCTCCAAACCTACCGCAAGGAGATTGTCGACGCCATAAACTCCAACATCCTGTTGCGCTTCGCCTACTCGGAGGGCGTAATCGAAAACTCGCTCGGCTCGGATTCCGACGTCGCCCGTGCGGTCGCAATCCTGCAAGATGCGCCGGAGTACGACCGAATCCTTGCGGAGCAGGATACTGTGCGTAAGTAGAGAATCGGATAGTCCTTAATGACCTTAAAGACTTTAAGGACTTTAAAGACTTTAAGGACTTTAAAGACCCTAAAGACCTTAAAAAGCGTGTTACCCACCCCCTAAATCCCCCTCCTGTGAGGGGGACTTCGAGGGGAGTATTGAACTTAATAAAAGTATGCTCGAATCGGTTCGCAGAAACATACTCCGCAACGGACGGACGCTGGTGCTTCTTCTCGGAGTGGCGCTGGTCGCCGTGTCGCTGTTCATCACCAATCGCATGGCTCATTCGCTGCGCGAGAAGGAGAAACACGATGTCGAACTGTGGGCTGCGGCTATGGAGCGGGTGAACCGCGATGCCATGGGCGACTACATGAGCGACCCGCTCGTCGATGCAATCGTCAATAACCGCAACAATATCCCGTTCATCATCACGGACGAGAATCTGCGCGTCGTTTCGTACCACCTTATCGCCGAAAAGGATATTCAGAATCCCGAGCGCCTGCATCGGCTGCTCGACCGCATGGCGAACGACAATACGCCTATCGTGGTGCGGTTCTGGTGGACGGACGAGCACAACCACATAATATTCTACGGACGCTCGACGACGCTGATGCTGTTGTTCGTGTTTCCTTATATTCAGATGTTTATCATCATCGTGTTCGTCATGGTGCTGTTCATCGCCTTCCGTTCGACCAAGCAGGACGAGCAGAACCGCGTGTGGATAGGTCTTGCCAAAGAGACGGCGCACCAGCTGGGCACGCCTACGTCGTCGCTGCTCGGATGGATAGAGTATCTGCGGTCGCAGTCGGTAGACCAGATGGCGGTGGACGAGATGAACAAGGATTTGGCGCATCTGATGAAAATCGTCGACCGATTCTCCAAAATCGGCTCCGACACGCCGCTGCAAATTGCGAACGTGAACGAGGTCGTCAGCGGTTCGGTGATGTATTTTCGCAAACGAATCCCGCGCAACGTTACGCTCGACTATAACGGACTGGCGATAGATCCCGTGCAGGCGAACCTCAATGCGGCTCTGTTCGAGTGGGTTATCGAGAATCTGATGAAAAATTCGCTCGATGCCTTGCAGGGGCATGGTTCGATTGTGGTGCATATCGGTTCGGACGAACGGTTCGTGTGGATAGATGTGAAGGATACGGGCAAGGGCATCGCCAAGTCGAACTGGAAACGGATATTCCAACCCGGCTTCACGACCAAAACCCGCGGCTGGGGACTGGGACTGTCGCTCTCGCGCCGAATAATCGAGGAGTACCACCACGGCAAAATCGCCGTCGTGGAGTCGGAAATCGGCAAGGGAACTACGATACGCGTAACGCTGAAACGGGTGTTCGGTGCGACATAGCAGGCAATATGCTTCGTTGTTTGCGGCATTCGGCTTCGGTCATTTACGCTAATCCTTAAAGACTTTAAGGACTTTAACGACCTTAAAAAAGATATGGAGAATCTTCTACCCCCGATTCCGTCCGACACGCTGTCGGCAGCGGATGTCTTCGGAGCGATGAGCGAACTCGCGCTTCGGAGCGGGACGGCGCATGCCGCCGCGACGGGTACGGGCGATGCCGTGTTGCAGTTCGCAGCTCTTGCCGTGGCTCTCCTATATATATATACGGTCGTGCGGTATTCCGATGTCGTGCGGGCGGTAATGCTCTCGACGGTCGGCATTACGCCGTCGAAAAGGGGCGGACAGCGCTACTACAACTTCTCGTTGCTTCGCAACGTCGAAATCGTCGTCGCCGGTTCGGGCATAATCGCTGCCTCCGTCGTCGCGATACGCATTATCGGCTCTCCAGAGACGAGGGCGAGCCTGCCGGCGGGTGCGCTGACTGTCGCATGTGCGGCGGTAGCGGGAATAGCGGGTCTCGTGCTGTTCGAATACTCGGCGGTGCGCACCGCGGGTCTTGTCAGCGGACGAAGCGACTTGTGCGCGTCGATTCTTCAAATAAAATTGCGACATTTTTCTGCCGCCGTAGCATTCGTTCTGCCGACCGGTCTGCTGTTCATTTTTGCTGCTCCGAACGTCGCCCACGCATGTTTTTACATCATGGCGGCACAATGTTTCATTTCGGCAATACTCTTTGCCAAAGAGACTTTCTCGCTCTTTATTGCGGAAAGAGTTTCGATTTTGTATTGGATTTTGTATCTTTGCACCCTGGAAATATTCCCCGTGTCTTTGCTGTTCGCTCCGTTCGTGCGGACAGGTTTGGGGTTATGATTAGGAATTATGAGTGTAAAAGTCAGCAAAATATTAGTATCGCAGCCTCGCCCTGCCATTATCGAGAAGTCGCCGTTCTACGAACTGGCGGAGAGATATAAGGTGCGGGTGGACTACATGCCGTTGATAAAGGTTATCGGCGTGTCGCCGAAGGAGTTCCGCAGTCAGCGCGTGGATATCCTTTCGCATACGGCGGTGATTTTCACGTCGCGCACGACCATCGACAGCTTCTTCCGCATCTGCGAGGATGCGCGCGTTACCGTGCCGGAGACGATGAAATACATCTGCTCCACGGAGGCTATCGCGCTCTATCTCCAAAAATATATCGTCTACCGCAAACGCAAGATTTCGTTCGCCGACGGTTCGTTTACCGGACTTATCGAACAGATTGTCAAGCAGAAGGACGAGAAAATACTGCTCACACTCAGCGAACCCCACAAACCCGAGGTTCCGGAGACGCTCACGCGCCTTCATATCAACTACACTCCGGTGATTCTCGCCCGCACGGTCGCTAATGATATTACGCCCGAGGAGTTGAAGAGCTACGACATGCTGCTGCTCTACTCGCCGTGGGATGTCAAGGCCATTTGCGAGAAGATGCCGGTCGGGGAACTCCCGACAATCGCCACTTTCGGCGAGGGTACGCTGCGTCTGGCCATCGAGAGCAATATCGCGGTCAAGGCTTGTGCGCCGACCGTCGAGGCTCCGTCGCTCGCCAAGGCGGTCGATATTTATATCTCGCAGGTCCGCAAGGGCAAGGAGGTCGCCGATGTCGAACTCGCCAGCATGGCTACGACCGAGAAGGAGGAGTTCATCCGCTCGCAGCAGAACCGTATCGCCAAGAAGGGGCGTCCGAAAAAATAGGTGTCGTCCGTCCGCAGTTTTGCGGCCCGATGTCCGGTACAGAAAATCTATTGACCAATGACGACGCAGACAGACAACAGGTTGCCGAAAGAGGAGCGGTTGCGCTCGTTCGGTCTCATACGCCGTCTGTTCCGCGACGGTCGGGGCGGATTCATCTATCCGTTCCGCTATGTCGTCTATGCGGAACCCGATGCCGAACTGTCGGCGAGCGTTCTGTTCTCCACTCCCAAGAAATTCCACAAACGCGCCAACAAGCGCAATCTGTTGCGCCGACGTATGCGCGAGGCATACCGGCACAACAAATCGCTGCTTACCGAATCGGGCAAGACCGGTACGGTCGAAATCGCGCTCATCTACTCCACGAAGGAGGTTCACGGCTATAAAACCATCGAAAATGCGCTCCGGCGGGTTCTTAAAAACGTTGCCGAGGGCTTGTAGGCGCATCGCCGCAATGCCGTTTATCGTGCTTGTACGCTTCTATCAGGTGTGCATATCGCCGCTTACGCCTCCGTCGTGCCGGTTCACGCCGACCTGCTCGCAATATGCGCTCGAAGCCCTGCGCCGCTACGGCGCGTTCAAGGGCGGCTGGCTCGCCGTGAAGCGTCTGTGCCGCTGTCATCCGTGGGGCGGCAGCGGGTACGACCCGGTGCCGTAGGAAGGTCGGGGAGTACCGGTTTCTTTAAGGTCATTAAAGTCTTTAAGGTCACGCCGACGACATTTGTCGTCAGCTATAAGGTCGCGACGGCGATTTCTCGCCGCCTTTAAGGTCGGCAGGGACGTTTTCCCTAAGGTCGTTAGAGTCCTTAAAGTCTTTAAGGTCTTTAAACGAAAAAACCGTCCGGCAGCTTTTGCTGTCGGACGGTTTGTCATTAAACCGGGTCGGATTATTTAATCGCTTCGAGGTTTACATCGTTCTTTGCCTTCGCTGCAAGGGTTGCATCCTTCGCGATAGCGCTCTTCAGCTGGCTCTTGGCCTCGTTGAGGTTGCCCTCCTTGACTGCGATAACGGCACGCAGGTAGTCAGCCTTCGCCGAGTTGTCGCTGGCGATGCTCTTCTTCGCTGCTGCGAGGTTGCCGTCCTGAACCTGTGCGATAGCCGCGTTGTAGCCCGAAAGCGCCTTCGATGCTGCTGCGTACTCACCCTTGGCTGCCGCTACGAGAGCCTTGGTCTCGGCGTTGCCGCCCTTCGCATACTGCTCTGCCTTTGCGGTCTCTCCCTTTGCGAGGTAAACGAGTGCGTAGTTGTTGCTCAGCTCAGCCGACTTGTCGCCTGCCTTAGCCGCGTTGTCGAGAGCTGCCAGAGCTGCGTCGTAGTTGCCTGCCTGTGCGTAAACAACCGCGAGGTTGTTGTATGCGCGAGCGTCATTGTAGTTCTTCGCTGCATACTCCAAAGCGGTCTGTGCGACCTCGGCGTTTACGGCTGCGATGTGGAGAAGCTCTTCGAGGTTGAGCTCGGCAATCTTGCCGCCGTTGATGAGAGCTACCATCTCGGCATCGGTCTTGCCGGTGATGTCGGCCGAGTTAACGACCTGTGCGCGACGGAGCTGCGGGAGAATCTCGGTCTTGAGGGTCTTGAATACCGACGACATGTTCTTGATTTCCTTCTCACGTTCTGCCGACGATGAGTACATCTTCAACACCTGGAGAATGAGGGCCTTGTCCTCGATGTTCGATGCTGCGACAGCCTCCTGGAAACCTTCCCAGTCCTCACCGTAAGCAGCTGCGTCGATGTTCAGACCCGAATCTTTGAGCAGTTTCTCGACTGCTTTCAGACCCGACTTGCTTCGCTTCGAGGAGAGTTTGTCGTTGAATTTCTCCGGACCGTCCGGCGAAGCGTAACCGTTTACGTATACCGACTGCGAAGCGCGGTCGTTGGCGTTGTTGGCGTCCACGCTCTCTTTGAGGGCGTCGAACTGCTCGGTCTTAACGGCCTTCTTCGCTACGTTCGACGAGTTGATTTTGTAGAGGATGTCGGCCTTAACCACGTGAGTGGTAACGTTCTTGTAGTTGTTGGCCTCAACCTGCATAGCCTCCGCGAAGTCGATGTCCTTCTGCAGGGTGTTCAGACCCTTTGCGATGGTCTTGCCGAACTCCTTCTTCAAAGCGATTGCTGCGTCGCCGCCCTTTGCGAGGATGGCAGCCTGCTCCTTGGTCGGAAGCGCACCGGTGTTGGCGTTCACGAGGGTGAAGGTCTTGCACTTGCCGCTCTTGCACTTAA